>JACQQP010000137.1 GCA_016206945.1 Candidatus Omnitrophota bacterium
ATTGAAGGCGAATCCTGATTACACACTGGCAAGAAAAGCATTTAATCGTCTCAAAGCACTTTCAAATTAAGAATGGTCATTCCACTTTTGGGTTTTGCGAATCTCAGCCTGGGTCTTGCCATGGCATTTGCGGCCTACCGGGTTGTGACCAGCGGCCAACTAGAGAATTTATCCCAAATTCTAATCCCGCTTTCTCATCTTTTTGTCGGGTATGGTTTCATTCGGTGGAGCGGGTGGGTCCGATATTGGGCTGTCAGTCTTTCGTGTTTTTATTTGGTGCTTGGGATTTTGGGTTTCACCGAGACGCTACTCGTTATAGATTTTATTCCTATCGTGCCTCTGGTTGAGTTTATCCCTGTTACTTTGCTTCGCTGGTGGAATCCTGTTGTGGGTTCCACCCTCTTATTTTTTGTGTTTCCCGTTTGCATTGCTGCTTATTTAAGTGTGAAAAATGTGGCGGTTACATTTGAATCCTGGCTTGGAGGGCGTTTCTCATGGGGCGCGCCTTTTCTCGTTGTTTTGGCGAGCGCTTTTATTTTTACTTATGCGATGTTGTATGCTTCTCAGATTTCTTTTTTTATGGACCCACAGCCTAAATCCATTTTTGGCTTTTCGCTCGCGCCTGGACATGGGCAGATCCTGCGCCATGTAGAATTTTACTTGCCTCTCGTTTTGGCTTTGGGATTCACCTCGGGTGGTTTGATGCCGTGGGTTCTTGCACTCATGTTCGCTCTTTATTATTGGTTGCCTTTGTTATTTGGTGCGGATCACGCAGCGGGGCCCGATCACTTTAAGTTTCTTTTTTTTGGTATTGGCTGGGCTTGCGTTGCTCTTATCGCTTTGTTCTACAGTCGGTTTTTTTGGCGGCCGCGGGCGTGGTTGGATAAGCGCGCGGTTTACTTGCCGAAAGGTGGTGATTTGATTGAAGCCAAAGAAGCGACAGGCCAACCGCAAGCGCCTGCGCGCTTTGGAAATTCAGTTACGAACTTCTTTAGAGGTCGGGCGATGCCGCTCTTAGTTTTATTTGGGCTTGGAGCGGTACTTTTAGGCACCGCGCTTTACTTCTGGAGCGGTGAGCGTATGGAAAAGCGGATGAAGCCCAAACCACCAATGGAATCATCTGAACCCACAATAAAATTGGAGGGAGTCTCGATCGATAGCCAAGGCGCCTACGCCATCATTAATGGAGAGGTAGTTACGGTGGGCGATCGTGTTCAAGGATACGAAGTTGAGGCGATCAAAGCCGATCGCGTTCTGATTTCAAAAGATGGGAAACAATACCGGCTGGATCAAGAAGGCAAGTTTGAGTCGGCGTAACCTTTCTCCTTTACAAAATTTTTATCCCGCCTAGAATGAAAAGGCGACAGTCACCTTTTTACATTAAATCCATTTATTTTCAATAACTTAGGTAGTTGACGGATGGTTGAGTACAACGGCATTCTTATTGTGGCTTTTTTTTCTGCTTTATTGGTCGGGACGTTTCTTTTTTTAACTTCCGTCCTTGGACCGAAGCGCCCGAATCCGGCAAAAGATGCGCCTTTTGAATGCGGCGAGAAGCCTTTTTCCTTTCCGCGGCGTTCACCCGTTCACTTTTATCTCATTGCCATGCTTTTCATCATCTTCGATGTGGAACTTGCCTTTCTTTTTCCTTGGGCTGTTTTGTTTAAAAAGCTCGGTTTTGCGGGTCTGATTAAAATGGCGGTTTTCGTATTTTTTCTCTTGATTGGTTACCTCTATGCCTTGAAAAAAGGAGCAATCAACCCAGAATGATCCCATCACCTCCCCGTACGCCGCATTTTCTTAAGATGGGCGGCGTATTTTCGAAGAAAATACAAGAGCACGCCTCCGTTAGAGAGCAAGTTTGCTTCTTAAAGCGTGCCCTTGCCGTGGAGGTGATGGGATGAAGACAGCAGAGGCTCATACCGAAAGCTTTTTGACTTCCAAACTCAACAATATGATTGGTTGGGCGAGGAAGTATTCTCTTTTTCAATACCCTTTTGTCACTGCTTGTTGCGGAATGGAATATATGGCGACCGCTGCAGCTCATTATGACTTTGACCGGTTTGGAGCAGGCCTCCCGCGATTTAGTCCTCGCCAATCTGACGTGTTAATGGTTGTGGGGACAATCAGTCATAAACTTGCTCCCGTTTTAAAACAAATTTACGAGCAGATGTGCGATCCAAAGTGGGTAGTGGCTTTTGGAGTATGCACCTGTACGGGCGGTTTTTACGACAATTATGCGACGGTGATGGGAATTGATACGATTATTCCTGTGGATGTGTATATCCCTGGCTGTCCGCCGCGTCCTGAAAATGTTTTAGATGGCTTGATGAAACTGCAAGAGAAGATCCAGCGCCAGAAACAACCAGTGTAAATTGAAAGATACCAGTTTCCAGAAACCAGTAACCAGACTTAAACGAATATCTTGTGTTCATTATGAATTCTTGTTTCTGGCCACTGGTTTCTGGAAACTGTTCAGAAAGTTCAGATGATTCTCGAAAAAATTAAGGAAACGTTCTTGGATGATGTCCACGAAACCCATGAGTGTCGTGGAGACCTCGTCGCCCTTGTCAATAAAGAAGTCATTCGGGAGCTTATGAAGTTTTTAAAAACGGATCCTGCACTTGATTTCAATATGCTCATGGACCTTACCGCGGTTGATTACCTCGACATGGAGCGGCTTCCGCGCTTTGACGTTGTTTATCATTTATATTCTCTTCGGAACAATTACCGCATACGAATCAAAGCTGGCGTAGACGAAAAAGATTTAATAATCGATTCGCTTACGCCGATTTGGCCCATTGCTGACTGGTTCGAACGCGAAGTATGGGACATGTTCGGAATTAAATTTAGGGGACATCCAAATCTTAAGCGAATTTTGATGTACGAGGAATTTGAGGGGCATCCCTTGCGCAAAGATTATCCCCATAACAAGAGACAACCCTTGATTGGTCCCAAGAATTGACATGAAGATAGAAACGAAGAGAGGAGTATTTCCTTCCCCCTTAATGGGGGAAGGAAAGGATAGGGGTGCAACCCCCCACCTTTATCCTCCCCCACGAGGGGGGAGGAATAGGAGGTCGAGGACACGGCAGCATACCATGATGCTCAATATGGGTCCGAGTCATCCTGCGATGCACGGAATCATTCGGATTATTTTGGAGCTTGATGGCGAGCGGATTGTAAGCTCTGATGTGGAGATTGGCTACCTTCATCGGGCCTTTGAAAAAAGTGCGGAACTTTCCGGTTACCTTCAAGTGATTCCCTATACGGATCGCCTCAATTACGTTTCGCCGCTCATTAATAACCAAGGGTATTCCATGGCGATTGAAAAACTTTTTGGAATTAAGCCGACCGAGCGTTGTGAATATATCCGCGTCATTATGAGCGAGCTTTCTCGAGTGACAGATCACCTCACTTGCATTGGTGCCAGTGCGATGGAACTGGGCGCCTTCACGGCTTTCCTTTATATGATGAAAGCGCGCGAGCTGATTTATCAAGGAATTGAGATGGTAACGGGAGCGCGTCTGACGATTTCCTATGTTCGTCCAGGTGGCGTGAAAGCGGATCTGGCGCCAGAATTTGAACCTCATATTCGGAAGGCCATTCAAGAAACCCGAAATGTTTTAAATGAATGCGATCAACTGCTTACGCGGAACCGGATTTTTGTGGATCGGTTGAAAAAGGTCGGAATCATCTCAAAGGAAGATGCCGTCGCTTATGGAATCACAGGACCTTTTCTCCGCTCGACCGGTGTGGATTACGACGTCCGCAAGAATTGCCCTTATTCTGTTTATGATCGTTTCGATTTTGACATTCCTGTGGGGACAACAGGAGATAATTATGACCGTTACCTTTGCCGCATGGAGGAGATGGCGCAAAGCATGCGAATTGTCGAGCAAGCTTTTCATCAGATGCCGGAAGGAAATGTCATGGTGGACATGGAGGGACGCGAGATTCCGGCAGCGATGATGGTAGACCTTGCCAAAATGGGGGAAACCGAAGGACTGATTCAACTTGGAGTGGATTTAGATCCAACGCTTGAAGGAGGAACGAAGAGATA
>JACQQP010000138.1 GCA_016206945.1 Candidatus Omnitrophota bacterium
TCATCCCAATCACCTCATTTTCTGCCCCGTACGGGGCAGAATTTCTTTTACAAATAAAAGAGCGCTTTGCTTCGATATTAAGCGCTCTTTTAAATGAGGTGATGGGATCATCTCTTCCCAAAACAAGTCTTATAAATTTCAGTTGCTACGGCTTCAGACGATTTGTGGTCGGTTAAAAAAATTTTATCTGAACTCATTTCATAAAGAGGCGTTCTCTCGTAAAAGAGGTTCGCCAACGCTTTCTTGGGATCCATACCACGAAGCAAAGGACGATCCATCTTACCTTTCACACGCTCCCATAAAACATCCAAGCTTGTCTTCAAATAGACCACCAATCCCGTACTTTTCATCCGCTCGCGATTAAAGGCGTTGATGACAATCCCGCCGCCCGTAGCCACAACCCGATCGGTTTGATGGGAGGTATTCATCAAGAGCTCGTTTTCTATGCTCCGAAAATAGGGCTCCCCCTCTTTTGAAAAAATATCGTTGATGGATTTACCCGTGCGTTCGACAATCTGATCGTCCAAATCAATAAAGGACAACGAAAGGAGTCTCGCTAGTTCTCGTCCGGTCGTGGTCTTTCCGGAACCCATCATGCCAATTAGATAGATATTTCGCATTTTGGATAAAAAGGGAAGCAGAAAGCACTAAGCAGCAGGCATAAGAATATCGTTTTTTTCTCTGCTTTCTGCCCTCTGCATTCTGCCTACTGCGTTTTGACTTGTTTCAGGTAGCCCTCATAATTGCGCTTCGTTTCAAGGAGGGAATCGCCGCCAAATTTCTCAAGCATCGCATCAGCAATCTCAAATGCAACGATGGCCTCACCAATCACACTTCCAGCAGGGACGGCACAAACATCAGAGCGTTCGAAATCGGCTTTTTCTTCTTTCTTGGTTTTCATATTGACCGAGCGAAGCTCACGCCTTAAGGTCGAAATGGGTTTCATCGTAGCCCGCACTAAAATCTCAGCACCATTCGTCATACCGCCTGTGATACCGCCCGCACGATTCGTTTTGTGATAGTAGCCGCCCTTGGCATCGTAAAAAATTTCATCATGTGCCTCAGAGCCCGGTGTTTCTGCTTCCAAAGCACCGATTCCAAACTCAACGGCTTTCACCGATTGCATGCTCATGAGCGCTTGAGCAATTCGACCATCCAATTTGCGCTTATAATGAACGTGGGAACCAAGGCCAATCGGAACGCCGCGCGCGCGAATTTCATACTTACCGCCGACCGTATCCTTATTTTTCATTGCCCTCTGAATTTCGGCAATCATGTGCCGTTCAATTTCGCGCGACACACAGTTCACCTCGGAACCTTCGCGCCGTTTGAGGATCTGATCAAAACTCACTTCCTCCTCTAATTTCGCTTTTCCAATTTGAATCACATGTCCCGTAACTTCTATTTCAAATTCGAGAAGAAAAAGCTTGCAAAAAGCACCTACCGCCGTACGGATTGCCGTCTCGCGAGCGCTTGCGCGCTCCAGAATTTCGCGAATTCCCTCGCGATATTTCAGGGCGCCTGCTAAGTCAGCGTGTCCTGGCCTCGGCCGAAAAAGCTGCGGAAGTTCGTTAATTTTGAAATCCTCATTTTGAAGCAAAAAACCCACTGGCGCACCTGTGGTCTTACCTTGATAAACTCCGCCGGTAAACTCAATTTCATCTTTCTCAATCTTCTGACGGCCGCCGCGCCCGAATCCCTGTTGCCGCCTGGCAAGTTCGCGATTGATAAAATCCGGATCCACTTCAAGACCACTTGGCATGCCTTCCAAAATTGCCGTCAAATATTTTCCATGTGATTCTCCGCAAGTCAGAAACTGAAGCATTGTCCTCTCCTCTATCCCATTCCGCCCAAATACCACGCAATAAATTGATCTCCCCAAAGAAAACTAAGCCAACCAGCCAGTGACAAAAAAGGACCGTAAGCAATAATTTCCTGCCGTTTCACAAATTTCAAAAAAAGGCCCAAAGGCAAAGCCAGCATAGGCGCTAAAAGATAGACTAAAATCACTTTCTTCCAACCCAAAAAAGCTCCCAGCATCGCCAAAAGTTTTACATCACCACCGCCCATCGCCTCCTTACGAAAAATCCAGCCTCCAACAAGGCCCGTCAAGTAAATCACCGCGCCCCCCGCAAAAGCACCGGCTAAGGAACTAAGAAAGCTTTTCCACCACAGGACTTCGCCATGAAGTGACGGGATTAAAGCGCTCAGGACAAGACCGGCACCCAGTCCTCCCAAGCTCGTCTCATCAGGAATGATTTGACATTCCAAATCGACCACGGTCGCAATGAGAAGCAAAGAAAAAAGAACCACGCATACTAATGCTTTGGTCGTCAACCCAAAATAAAACCAGATCCAAAGATAAAAGAACCCCGTAACAAGTTCAACCACGAAATACCGGGGTGCAATGACGACATCGCAGTGTCGACAACGTCCCTTGAGAAGCAAGGCGCTCAGGAGCGGTATATTATCATACCAAGCGATTGGCTTTTGACAAGCGGGGCATCTGGATGACGGCCAGAGAATCGACTCCTCTCTTGGAAAGCGGTGGATGCACACATTAAAAAAACTTCCAAAAATCGTACCGAGCACAAAAACAAAGATGCTAACGAGAATGAAGGGCGTCATGAAGTGCTTGTCTCATTTCACGAATCGGTGCGCGCTTTCCCGTCCAAACCTCAAATGCTTTTGCGCCTTGATAAACCAACATACCTTTGCCGTCTAAAACTTGGTGGCCTTTTCTCTTGGCGTCTTTCAAAAAAGGCCTTGTCTTATAATAAACGAGATCAAAAAATAGAAGACGCCGACCTTCCCTCACTTTAGGAATCAAATCGACTGGAATAAGCCGACGGTTTGAATCACCTTTAGAAGTGGAAGTGGCGTCAACCACAAGCTGAACATCTTTCAAACCACGCTCTAAATTGGAACCATTAAGTGAAAATCCTTCGAATTTAGTTCTCGGAAACATTTTTTTAAATTGTTTAACGAGGTTTTCCCTTCTTTCTCGAAACTTTTCGCGATTGATAACGCGAACTTCCTTCGCGCCGCTTTGTCCCAGCCCATAAGCTACCGCACGTGCTGCTCCTCCTGCACCAAGAAGCAATACGCGCTTTCCTCTAGGATTAAATCGTCCTTCTTTTCGAAGGGATGTCAAAAAACCGTAACAATCTGTATTATAACCAACCCAGCGGCCATTTTTCTTCTTAACCGTATTAACGGCAGCGACGGCCTGAGCTTCAGGGCTTAATCGATCCAAATAGGGGATAACCGTTCTCTTATAAGGGACCGTAACGTTAAAACCGTCCAGCATAAGCGAACGAAGATTCTGCATCAAATATCGAAACCGATGGGGAGAACGCTCAAAAGCAAAATAAATGGATTTCAGTTTGTGGTAATCAAACGCGCAATTTTGAATTGCGGGAGAAACCGTATGACCGAGCGGATAGCCAAATATTCCGTAGACCTTCAGCTCAGGATCACCCGTTACACGCATAGCCAGCTATCAGTCATCAGCGATCAGCCTTCAGCAAAAATAAGGATAAGCGTAACTTGGATCTTTTTTTTAGCTGAAGACTGACGACTGAAGACTGAAAGCTCATTTAGATAGGTGAAACGGGCTTTTGCTCAATATGCGCACACACTTTATTGAGCGCAAAAAGATAGGCTTTGATACTTGCTTCAATGACATCCGTGCTCGTGCCGCGGCCGCTGACTTCCCGATTTCCGAAAGTGACTTTGACATTTACCTCACCCAAAGCATCCTTCCCGCTGGTAACCGACTGTATGCCATAATGCGACAGGCGGCCTTTCATTCCCGTTATTTTTTCAATGGCCCGGTAACACGCATCGACAGGGCCGTCGCCATCCGAATCGGAAGAAGAAACTTTACCCTTATGTTTCAAACGGAGGGTCGCTTCAGGGCGTGAACCCGATTCGCTTGAAATCTTAAAATATTCAAGATGCCACGTCTCTGGAATCCGTCCCAACTGATCTTCAACAATCGCTTCCAAATCTTGGTCAAACACATACTTTTTCTGATCTGAAAGCCCTTTAAAACGCTCAAAGGCTTCGTCCAACTGAGCCGCATTCAATTTGATTCCCAATTTCCGGAGCCGCTCGCGAAACGCATGCCGCCCAGAATGTTTCCCCATCACAATTTCACTTCCCTTAAGGCCGATCCGCGCTGGATCAATGATTTCATAAGTCTGCCGCATTTTAAGAATTCCATCTTGATGAATTCCCGATTCGTGGGCAAAGGCATTCCGCCCCACGATGGCTTTATTCGGCTGAACCACAAGACCCGTCAAATGAGAAACGAGCCGCGACGATTTTGTGATTTCTTTTAAATGAATGTCCGTATAAGCATTCATGAGATCTCGACGCGTATCGATCGCCATTACAATTTCTTCCATAGAAGCATTTCCGGCTCGCTCGCCAATTCCATTCACTGTGCATTCTACTTGATTCGCTCCATTCCGCACCGCCTCTAAAGAATTAGCGACGGCAAGTCCTAAATCATTATGACAATGAACTGAAAGATTCACCGACTTTCCCAACGCGGGAATTTTCTTGATTAATAACGCGATTAGATCCCCAAATTCCTCGGGCATGCTATAGCCCACTGTGTCGGGAATATTCACGGTGGTAGCCCCCGCTTCAACTCCCGCCTGAACCGCCTGAACCAAAAAATTCCGCTCGGTACGCGCGGCATCCTCAGGTGAGAATTCAATATCATCAAAGAACTTTTTTCCATATTTAATGTTTTGTACCGAAAGCTTGAGGATTTCAGATTTTTCCTTACGGAGTTTAAATTCGCGGTGAATCTTGGAAGTCGCCAGGAAAACATGAAGCCTCTTCTTCTGTGCGAATCTCAAAGCTTCACGCACCGCGTCAATGTCTTTTGGCACCATCCTCGCCAGGCCGCAGATCACTGGCCTTTTGACCACTTTGGAAATTTTCTGGATTGCTTCCACTTCTCCTGGCGAGGCGATCGGAAAACCTGCCTCAATTATGTCAACGTTCAATCGCTCAAGCTGTTTCGCAATCTCCAGCTTCTCATCAGGTGTAAGGGAAGCTCCTGGACACTGTTCGCCATCGCGAAGGGTGGTATCAAAGATAAAAATTTTTCGTCGCTTCTGGGGTTTCATATCGGACTTGACAATACCTATTTAACGATTTACAGGCTGCGGTTTCTCGAGAGAGGCGCTAATCCAGGGCATCATTTTTCTGAGCTTCTCACCCACTTGCTCTACGAGGTGTTGGTCGCAGTCGGAACGCATTTTCTCAAAATTGGGCCGCCCTTTTTTATTTTCCTCAATCCATTCGCGGGCGAACTCACCGGATTGGACCTGTTTTAAAATCCGTTCCATTTCTTTGCGGGTTTCGCTCGTGATAATTCGCTTGCCTCGAGTATAATCTCCATACTCCGCCGTATCCGAAACGCGGCGATGCATTCCACTAATTCCCGAAGCAAAAACAGCGTCGGTAATCAATTTCACCTCATGCAGGCACTCAAAATAAGCAAGCTCGGGCTGGTAACCTGCTTTCACCAAGGTATCAAACCCCGCCCGAATTAATTCGCTCAGACCTCCGCACAAAACCACCTGCTCGCCAAAGAGATCTGTTTCCGTTTCTTCTTTAAACGTAGTCTCAATGACGCCGGCGCGAGTTCCGCCGATTCCTTTCGCATGAGCCAGTGCCAACTGAAGCGCTTTTCCACTGGCATTCTGAAATACGGCAACAAGACAAGGAACACCGCCGCCTTCCAAAAATTGAGACCTCACGAGTGCGCCCGGCCCTTTTGGAGCAACCATGTATACATCAACTTCTTTCGGAGGCTTGACGTAACCAAAATGAATGTTAAAACCGTGAGAAAATAAAAGCGCTTTTCCGCGTTTCAAATAGGGTTCAACCGATTTCTTGTAAAGTTCGCCCTGCAGGTGATCCTGAGTCAACAGTTGGATCACATCCGCCTCTTGAGCTGCCTCTTCGGCACCGACAGGATGAAATCCGTCTTGTACGGCAAGGTCGTAATTTTTTCCGCCCGGTCGCTGACTGACAATCACTTCCACGCCAGAATCTCTCAGATTGAGACCTTGTCCCCGGCCTTGAATCCCGTACCCCACAATGGCTACTTTCTTCCCTTTTAATAAATTGAGATCAGCGTCTTTGTCATAATAAATTTTCGCCATAATTTCCCCATTTTGATTAGACTTTCTCCGTTTTCTTCTGTGTCCCAGACTTTTCTTTCGATTTGCTCTCCGATTTTGCGGAAGAGGAAACCGTCAATTCCGATTTCCGTGAAAGCGCAACCGTTCCCGTGCGAACGACTTCCCGAATCCCAAAGGGACGTAAGAGTTCAAGCATCGCGTCAATCTTACTTCCATTGCCCGTCACCTCAACTGTTACCGTTTTCGGATTGACATCGACGACTTTCGCTCGGAACGTACTTACAATTTGCATGAGTTCCGGCCGAGCAGTCGCTTTGGCATTCACCTTAATTAACACCAGTTCCCGTTCGATCATCTCTTCCTGAGTAACATCCTGCACCTTAATGACATCCACGAGTTTATCAAGCTGTTTCATAATCTGCTCGATCACCCGATCGTCGCCATGCGCGACGATGGTCATCCGGGAAACCGTGGGATCGTCTGTTTCACCAACTGCAAGACTATCAATGTTAAACCCGCGCGCCGAAAAGAGTCCAGAGACATGAGCCAGCACGCCGAAATGATTTTCAACCAGCACCGAAATAACGTGTTTCATCGCAACTCCTTTTACAATAAGTCTTCAGCGATCGGTAATCGGTCATCAGCCAAAAACCAAAAGACACAGCTGAAAGCTGACGACTGATGACTGATAGCTACTTACGCCATATCCATGACTTGATCCAAGGCACTGCCAGCGGGAACCATGGGATAAACATTATCTTCTTGAGCGACCTTGCAATGAACCAGCACCGGCCCCTGATGAGCAAGTGCTTTCTCGATCGCTGGAACCACATCGTCTTTCTTGGAAACCTGAAGGCTGTAAACGCCGCACGCCTCACCGATCTTGACAAAATCAGGATTCGAAGGACCCAGTTGTGAACCAGAGAAACGGCGATTATAAAAAAGTTCCTGCCACTGCCGAACCATTCCGTGATGCGCATTATCCATGATAAATACCTTCACCGGAATTTTATAATAAGAAGCGGTGGCAAGCTCACTCATGGTCATCTGAAACGAGCCGTCACCGTCAATGCAAATCACAGTTTCGCCGGGACGCCCAATCTGTGCCCCAATCGCCGCTGGAAAACCAAAACCCATCGTCCCCAAACCGCCGGAGGTAATCATGCTCCGAGGAGATGAGAACTGATACCACTGGGCAGTCCACATCTGGTGCTGGCCCACTCCCGTTGTGACGACCGCTTGATGGTTGGTTAACTCTCCGATCTGTTGGATCACGTATTCCTGGCGTATTTGATCGGTCGTATTATTGTATTTCAACGGGTGCTTCTTTTTCCACTCTTCAATTTGAACTGTCCACTCCTTAATTTGTTCCCTTTTATCCTTCGCCAACTTGTTTAATTCTTTGAGAACATGTTTCACATCACCAACGATGGGATAATCCACTCGCACCGTTTTCGAAATAGAGGAAGGATCAATGTCGATGTGCATAATTTTCGCGTGGGGAGCAAATTTATCAATTTTGCCTGTCACGCGGTCATCGAAACGCGCGCCGACCGAAATCAATAGATCGGAACCTTGAACCGCGTAATTGGCATAGACCGTCCCATGCATCCCAAGCATCCGAAGTGATAAAGGATGAGTCTCCGGAAAAATCCCAAGACCCAAAACGGTCGTGGTAATTGGAATTCCCGTTTTCTCCACAAGTTCAAAGAGCTCCTTGTCCGCTCCTGAAGCGATGGCTCCTCCGCCCACATACAAGCAGGGTCGTTTGCTTGCCCTAATCGCCTCAGCTGCTCGATCGATTTGCTGGCCGTTCGGGATTGCCACTTTGTGAGGCTGATAACCGCGGATATTCACTTCTTTTGGATATTCAAACTCACACTTCGCGCGGCTCACATCGACAGGAAAGTCAATCAATACAGGACCCGGCCGTCCCGTACTTGCAATGTAAAACGCTTCTTTCACGGTTCGGGCCAGCTGGCGAATATCTCGGACCAAATAATTGTGCTTGGTCACTGGTTGAGTAATCCCAATCACATCCGCTTCTTGAAAAGCATCGCTCCCAATCGCGTGGGTTGCCACCTGGCCCGTAATACACACCATTGGGGAAGAATCCATACAAGCAGTTGCAAGACCAGTCACCGTATTGGTAGCCGCGGGACCAGAGGTCACCATACAAACACCGGGCCTACCCGTCGCACGTCCGAAACCATCCGCCATATGGGAAGCGCCTTGTTCATGGCGCACCAAAATTAATTTGAGTCCTGAATCATAAAGCGCGTCGAAGGTAGGCAGAATGGCGCCGCCGGGAAGGCCAAAGACATACTCCACACCTTCCTGTTTCAAAGACTCAATCAAAATTTGCGCACCCGTCAGCTCAGACATTCCTTCACCTGTTCTGCAACAAATTATCTATCCACTCGTAAAATTCCTGCTTGATACTGAAGGAGCGTTTATTCAAACCCGTTTCGCGTTCTGAACTGATTTGCTCGAACCATTCTAAGATATAAGAATTCGTATTCGGATTTTTCAGATCGCTCGTTCCTTCCGCTTCGACCATTTCCACGAAATACCCACGCGCCTGAAGCGCGTCTAACTCAGCGAGGGTTTCCTGAGAATCCGTAATCTCCTTCTCCTGCTCCACCAGCATAAGAATGGGCAATTGATTTAACTCTGCATAGGAAAATGAAAACAACTTTTTCAAATTTCCCATGACGGCATTTCCAATGGATGCGATCGCCGTAAATTCCTTGGGATAGCGCAAACCAAGATAAAAAGCGTAATGACCGCCGCTTCCAAAACCCGTAATTAAAACGCGATCGGGATCCACCTCATACTGATCCTGAATGGCTCGTTTCAACCGGATCAGCCGTTGATCGTGATCAAAGGGAAGACCCCCTCGAGGCTCTTCATAGGTGGGAGAAAAAACAATCATGCCGCGTTCTTTCGCGGCTTCGGCCCAGACCTTGATATATTCCTCTCCTCGCCCTCCAGTATCATGAAGCACCACCACCAAAGGCCAGCTTCGATCTGGCGTATACTCACCCGGCACAAAAAGAGAGTAACCATAACGATCGCTCGCCACATTCTGGAGGCCTGTTTTTACTTCGCCAAAAAAGGTGGCTGATGTGTCATCGGCTAAAGCGCAAAAGAAAAAGAACGCAGAAATGACAAGGAATTTTACGCTCGTTCTCACGTCCCTAAATTCTCTACCGTAAGTGATTAGATTTACCCTAAATGACAGGAAGTTTTTAGTAACCTCAAAATGTTCGTAAGTGCTGATAGAAAAAGGAGTTAATTTTAGCAACAAAGCTCCTCTTTGTCAAACACAGATTGGCATTCAGAGACAAATCGATTCTTAAATGGAGGGTTATCTTAGGGTTAGAGCATCTCGCTTTTCCGAAATGGCATTCTCAGTCTCGAGAATTTCATATAGTTCAAGCATCGTACCAACGTTCATCGCCTGCGCAATGGCCCCACGCGCCTCGTGCGGCTCGTCCCCATCAAATATCTCTGAAATGAACCCCATGCCGCGATCTTCAAAGTGGGCAAAAAGAGGACTCATGTAGTCAAGCAACTCCTTCTTCAATTGCCGAGCAGGAGGATCACTCAGACGTAAAAGGGCACGGACATAAGGTACGAATAGCCAAGGCCAAACGGTCCCCTGGTGATAAGCCCGATTCCTACGAAACCCGTCGCCCGCACAGCTTTTGCAATAATTGAGATCTTGCGGAGCCAAAGTTCTTAAGCCGTATGGCGTCAGAAGATGTTGCTTGACCATTCCTAAAATAGAATGCCACTTGGCGCTTTCTTCCTCCAAAATGGGGAACGGGAGTCCAAGGGCAAGAAGTTGGTTCGGTCTTAGCGAGCTGTCCTTTTTTTCGCCATCGACCACATCGAATAAATAACCAAGTGTAGGATCCCAAAAAAGACGGTTGAACGATTCTTTTGCCTTGAGGGCGAGTTCAAAATAAGTTTTTTTCAAGGAAGATTTTCCAAAAAGATCTGCCATATAAACCATTGCGGAAAGAGCGTTGTACCAAAGCGCTTGCACTTCAACGGGTTTTCCTTCGCGCGGCGTTACGACCCAATTTCCTACTTTCGCATCCATCCAAGTGAGCGCCTTTCTCCGCTGAGTGCCGCTCAGGAGTCCATCCGAGGCAACACGGATATTAAAGCGGGTTCCATTGATCAAAGATTCGAGAATGGAATTGAGAACAGGAAAAAGGATTCCCGCTACCGTTTTCGAATCTTCACTGTATCTCAAATATTCGTAGGCAGCGTGAATCAACCAAAGCGGAGCATCTATTGAAGCATAATCAGGCTCGCGATCCTGATCGGATAGAAACGCTGCTTCCTTGTGATCCGCCCACCGATTGGGAAGAAGTCCTTCCCGTACCTGAGACGCCAAATGAGCCAGTGTCTGGCGTGCCGTCTCATATTGGCCGGTGGTTAAGGTTAAACCATGCAACGCAATCAACGCATGCCGCGCAGAATCCTCACAGTAAGGATAATTCGTTGATAGGGTTGTTCGAACACTTTCCGCACCAATCGGCCTTACAAAAAAAGACTGGCCCGAATAGGCAAGGAGCTGAAAACGCGGATCCGATACGCGAATATTTTTCAGGAGTGAAAAGCGTCTATTCTCCTCCCTTGAAACGAGAAATTCAGGATGGATCACCTCACGCTTCTCGAGCGAAGCCGAAAGAAACATCTCGCGGTCCTTTAAAAATGTATAAACGAGACGGAAAGGAGCATAAAGATCTTCCTCGAAATCCAAACCTTGCCCTTTTTCCTCCGGATACTGAATTCCGCAATACCAAGAACCGGATGGATCAACGATCGCGGCGTTATGATGGAAGAATAAACCAGCAAAATGAATTCGTCCCCCAGAAATGTCGACTTTTTTATTCAAGCGCTCGTTTTTGTAGGCAAGCGCCTGAAAGTGACGGAATGCGGTCAGGGGTTTTACTTCGAGACGAACCAAGTCCTTATCTCCGGCCAAAATTTGGTATCGGACGAGAACGGTTTGTTCCTCATGCATAAACACCAAACTCTTTTGAATCACGATATCTTCAACATGAAACGTCCAGGTGGGAAACGGGATAAAAGAGAATTCTTTCATATTTCGGTAGCCCTCTGGGCGTACGGATTCTCCATAAAGCTGAGTGGAAAGCGGATAAGCGATTTCATCAATATAAAGAATTTCCTCAAGATGGCTGAGAAGCAGATGACGACCAAGGGGAGACTTCAGTTGAGCGATGAGAAGACCATGATGACGACGCGTATTGGCTGAAATAATGGTGGAGGAAGCAAATCCGCCGAACTGGTTGATTTCAAGCCACTCTTTTTTGAGTGCTTGATCGAGGTCTTGACAGATTTTTGAGTCGAGCGAGATAATTTTCACCAACCAAACCTTGGCCCTTGTTTCCCGAATAAAGAATACCTGATCATTAGGGAAGGTGCAAATCGAGGAAAAGAAATTAAAACAGGGGACTTTAGCCCGCAGATGAAAATGGTTTCTTATGATTGCAAAATAAGATAAAATTTCGAGCTATGAAACATCTCCGGATATTGTTCTCTTCCCTTCTCTTCTCTGCTTTTCTCTTCTCTCACCTACCTACTTTAGCTCACGCCGAGCTTGAAAACTTTCAAGCGGCGGATGTGGTAGTGGGCCAGCCGGATTTCACTTCTGCCGCGACGGGCACTACAGCGAATCGTTTTAATACCCCTCGTGGAATCAGTGTCGCTAACAATAGACTCTTGGTTGCCGACCGCAGCAATAACCGCGTCCTGATATGGAATTCCATTCCCAAGACCAATTTCTCTCCTGCAGATGTCGTGTTGGGTCAGCCAAATTTTACTTCCAATACTTCAAACAACGGCGGAAGAAGCGCGAGATCGATCAGCAATCCCGATCATGTTCATTATGATGGAAAACGAATTTTTGTCACTGATACCAGTAATCATCGAATTTTAATATGGAACGCGGTTCCAAAAGAAAATTTTGCCTCTGCTGATACGGTCGTAGGGCAGTCTGATTTTGCCTCAGCAACCTCGGGTACGACAGCTCAAAGATTGAATACGCCTCGCAGTGCTTTTTCGGATGGCAAAAGACTATACATCGTTGATGTGAACAATGATCGAGTCCTCATTTGGTTTAAAATACCGACTACAAACTTCGCACCGGCAGACATTGTCTTGGGCCAGCCTGACTTTACGTCCAGCACCCAAAACAACGGAGGTCGTTCGGCTCGCAGTTTGTCAATTTTCGGGGGCATGTCTTTTGACGGAAAGAAGCTCTTTATTGGTGATGCCGGGAACGCCCGCATTCTTATTTGGAACACCTTCCCAACTGAAAATTTTGCGCCGGCTGATATGGTATTGGGTCAACCCGATTTTTCATCTGGAGCTGCTGGCATAACAAATAGACAATTCAATTTTGTTCGTGAAACCTTCTCGGACGGAAATAGACTTGTTGCTACGGACCAAAGCAATCAGCGTGTGCTCATTTGGAAACAGATTCCAACCGCTAATTTTGCGCCGGCCGATATTGTGATTGGTCAACCAAATTTCTCATCAAATACTGCAAATAACGGTGGACGCTCAGGCAAAACGTTATCCAATCCACTTTATTCTGTTTCAGATGGAAAAAGACTTTTTGTCGGGGATACTGGAAACCACCGCGTCCTCATCTTCAACATTGCCTCAGGCTCAGCCATCAACCTCTCTCCCCAATTCGAACAAGGTAAAGCCGTCCTCGGTAAAGTCTTTCATGATGTCAACGGCAATGGGATTCAAGATCAAGCAAAGAGCAAAGAGCATAGAGCAAAGGGTAAAAAAGGAAAGGCGAAGGA
>JACQQP010000136.1 GCA_016206945.1 Candidatus Omnitrophota bacterium
ACGGAAAACCGCTCAATTGCTCGCGACATCTCTTGAGTCGGGTGCCGTTCTGGCAGGTCTTGAAATCGAACAAGTCTTGGCGCTTAAACGGTTTGGAATTTATTTTGGGATGGCCTTTCAGGTAATGGATGATTGTCTTGATTTCATGGGCAAGGAAAATGAATTCGGCAAAACGCTTGGGGCTGATCTTCAGGCAGGCGTGCTCACCCTTCCTTTGATTCGACTGATCGCTCTTTTGGATGAACGCGGAAAAGCCGAAATTTTTTCAAAAGTTAAATCAGGTCTCAATCCTACCCAGCTCGGGGATCTGGTTCTGATGCTTGAAGAATACGGTGCGCTTGATTATTCCATCTCGAAGGCGCGCGAGTTTACGGAACGCGCTAACCTTGAACTTGCCATTTTTCCCGATTCATCCACTCGCTTGAGTCTCCAAGCTCTCCTCCAATACGTGATCGAGAGAAACCGTTAGTGTTCATGATCCAATCGCCTGATTCAAAAGAGCACGCTCTCAATGGAAAAGGGGACAGGTACATTTTCCGCTTGGTGTACCTGTCCCCTTTTCTTTGGCGGAGAAATCAGGTGGTGGAATGATTTCAAATAGCGCACTTTATTTGGTGGCCACGCCCATCGGGAATTTAAATGATGTGGCGCCGCGAGCCGTCGATACCTTGCGCCAGGTTGATTTTGTGATTTGCGAAGATTCGAGACGGAGCGGAATGTTACTGAAGCATTTGGGCATTAAGAAACCGTTTCGGGTGGTTCACGAGCATACCGCGAAGGGAAAAGAGAAATTGCTTATCCGTGAGATCAAGTCAGGGCGGAGCGCGGCCTTAATCACGGACGCAGGGACACCTCTCATATCCGATCCGGGTTTTGAATTGGTCCGCGAAGCCATTCAGGAAGGAATTCATGTAGAATCGATCCCTGGACCGACGGCGTTTGTGAATGCTCTGATTGTAAGCGGTCTGCCAACGCACTCATTTACTTTTATTGGATATCTTCCGCAAAAGGACAAGAAGAGAAGGGATGCGCTTCAGAGTTTGGCGGAGGAATCGCGGACGTTGATTTTTTACGAGTCTCCCTATCGCGTTCTTAAAACCTTGAAGGACATGCTCGATATTTTCGGCGACCGCAAAGCGTCCGTGTCGCGTGAGATGACAAAAAAATTTGAAGAAACCGTGCGTGGATCTATTTCCGAAATCCTTGCACAGGTTAAGGGAAAGAAAGTGTTAGGGGAATACACAATCGTAGTGGCAGGGAATAGGATGAAAGTTACTATTCCTTCTCCCTCTTTAGAGGGAGAAGGTTAGGATGAGGGTGTAAAGTGAGAGCCCTCACCCTAACCCTCTCCCAGAGGGAGAGGGAAATGGATTTGAAATCATGAGTAAAAAGCGGATGGCCATATTCGTTTCGGGTACGGGGACCAATATGGAGAATATTGCACGCCGCGTGCAAAGTGGCGATCTTGATTGTGAAATTGCGCTTGTGGTGTGCGACAATCGAGCGGCTTACGCGCTTGAGCGCGCAAGGCGTTTTGGACTAAAATGTATTGTGATCGAACGGGAAGACTTCAAGAACAAAGCCGAATTTGATCGGGTGATTACAGAGAAATTGAGAGAACAGAGAGTCGATGGGATATTACTGGCGGGTTTCATGCGAATTTTGGGACCAGACTTTGTTCGCAGCTGGAGGTGGAAGATTTTAAACATTCATCCAAGCCTGCTTCCGAAGTATCCCGGTGTTCACGCAATTCGAGAGGCATTCGAGGCCAAAGAGAAAGACACAGGCGTTACCATTCATTTTGTAGATGAAGGTGTGGACACAGGTCCGATTATTCTGCAACGTAAAGTTCCAATCGAGCATGGAGATACCCTTGAGGCGCTTGAAGCCCGAGTACACGCAACAGAGTATGAACTTTACCCAGAAGCAATTAAACTCTTTCTCGCAGGAAAATTAGTCGTGGAGAAAGAAGGAGTAAAAATTGTACAATGACAAACGAGGAAACTCATGGCGCTTCGAGAGGAACTTGAGCAATTAGGGAATTGGTTTTTTAGGTGGCGAAGCTATCTGCCGCTGCTTTTGGTCGCGCTTTTTCTTATTGCGCTTAGGACCGTCGAATATCCTCTGTATCCGGAATTTTCAGATCGGACCTGGGAACTTTCTTGTCTTGTCGTATCTCTTTTTGGTCTTGTGATCCGTATGTATGCGGCAGCTTGTGCGCCTCGGGGATCCTCGGGGCGCAATGTAAAAGAACAGCGGGCTTATGTTTTGAATACGACAGGGATGTATTCGATTACACGCCATCCGCTTTACTTAGGTAATTTTCTCATCTGGTTTGGAATTTCCTTGTTTGTGAAATCCTGGTGGCTTGTTTTGGCGACCATTTTCATTTTTTGGTTTTATTATGAAAAAATTATGTACGCTGAAGAAGAGTTTTTGCGAAGGGAGTACGGCGACTCTTTTTTGAACTGGGCCAATGTGACGCCTGTTTTTTTCCCCCTGGATTTCACCAAATGGCGTCGGCCCACTTTGCCGTTTGAGTTTAAGAATGCTCTGAGGCGGGAATATTCGGGTTTTTTCGGAGTCCTGTCTACATTTTCAGTTTTGAAGTTATTTCAAGACCGATGGGCGCACGGCGAATTTGTATTTGATTGGGTGTGGAGTGTCATCTTTGTTTTTGGTCTTGTTGTTTATGTGGCCCTTCTCATCTTGAAAAAGAAGACGAAAGTGTTGGATGTTCAGGGAAGGTGAAAAGCAAGGAGATGAGCTAAGTGTCGGCAAGAATCAAAGAGATTAAAGCGCGGGAAATTTTAGATTCACGGGGTAATCCAACGGTTGAGGTGGATCTCGTTTTAAATGATGGGACTTTAGGACGCGCCGCGGTTCCAAGCGGTGCTTCCACGGGTGAGCATGAAGCGGTCGAACTTCGTGATGGGGATAAAAAACGGTTTCTCGGAAAAGGCGTGCGCACGGCCGTTCGGAACGTAAACGAAAAGATTCAGAATGCGCTTTTGGGAATGGATGCCGAAAAGCAAAATGAAATTGACAAGGCACTTATTTCACTCGACGGAACGGAAAATAAGTCTTCACTTGGGGCGAATGCGATTTTGGGCGTGTCTCTTGCTTGTGCCCATGCCGTTGCAAATTCGAAGGGTGTATCGCTTTTCCGCTATCTGGGCGGCAATCAAGCGAATCTTTTGCCTGTCCCGATGATGAACATCATTAATGGCGGAGTCCATGCAGACAATAATGTGGACCTTCAGGAATTTATGATTATGCCCTTTAATGCCGAGCGCTTTTCTGAGGCGCTTCGAATGGGCGCGGAGGTATTTCACCATCTTAAAAAAATTCTTCGGGCAAAAAAGCTTTCGACGGCCGTGGGCGACGAAGGCGGGTTTGCCCCCGATCTTCGTTCCAATGAAGAAGCTCTTGATGTCATTATGGAAGCGATTGTACAGGCAGGTTATCAGCCGGGCTCGGATATTAAAATTGCCCTTGATCCAGCCAGTTCCAGTTTTTATGGGCAGGATAAAACGGGCGGTAATAAGAATTCTGGCAAATATGTGTTGCGTGCCGAGGCTCAACCTGTGATGTCGGCGGGCGAGCTGGTTGAATTTTATGCGAACCTTTGTGATCGTTATCCTATTTTTTCGATCGAAGATGGCCTCAGTGAGGACGATTGGGATGGATGGGGTCAGCTCACGAAAAAACTTGGCAAAGAGGTCCAGCTTGTGGGCGACGATCTTTTTGTTACCAACGTGAAGCGGCTGAGGATGGGAATTGAGCGCAAGGTGGCTAATTCCGTTTTGATCAAAGTGAATCAAATCGGAACGCTGAGCGAAACCATCGAAGCCGTGAAGCTTGCTCATCAGAATTCATACACAGCAGTCATAAGCCATCGGAGCGGTGAAACTGAAGACACGACGATTGCCGATCTTGCCGTCGCGCTCAGGACGGGTCAAATCAAGACAGGGTCTAGCTCGCGTACGGATCGCATCGCAAAGTACAATCAGCTGCTCCGGATTGAAGAGGAGCTCGGTTCGAAAGCGGTTTATGCCGGTACGATTTTAGCCAAGAAACGTGCCGCACTGACATCGCGCTCATAAGGTATGATCCCATCACCTGTTTGCAAAGAGCGCGCATTTTGCTCTAAACATCGCGCGCTCTTTTACACTTTAAGAAAGGATCTCGCCACAACGTGGCGAGACAAACAGGTGATGGGATGATCCCACCACCTGTCTTCGGCCTGCAAGGCCGATCGCTTGCCGATCAAATGGATCCGCCGCCTTCAGCGGATAGACAGGTGATGGGATGAGACGTCTCATGCCTCTTTGGATTGTCATTCTCGTTCTCATCGTGGCGGTTATTTACTTGCCAGGTGCCTCGAAATATTTGCGGCTCAAGCGCAGGGAGGTGGAATTAAGCCGCGAAATTGAGCGCTTAAAGATACAGATCGCCGAACTCAAAAAAGAGGAGCACCTTCTTAAAACGGACTTGGCGCGTCTCGAAGAAGTGGTCCGCGAAGAACTGGGCCTTATCAAACCCGGCGAAATCGTAGTCAAAGTCGTTGAAGAGGAAATTCCTGAGGCAGCCGTTAAAGAAACCAACCCAACGTAGTCTTAAGAGCATTTTCCTTTTCTTGCAATCCTTGAAAAGAGAGTTATAATACCCCCCACGTTATCGTTCTTTTTTATCTTACATCGCGGGGTGCCCCGTAAAGCCCTTCGGGCCACGGGGCCTCGAGATCGCCGAAGGCGATTTTTCGAGGGAGCAGCTTAGTGAAGTGACAGGATGGCACGACATTTCGTTTATGTTATTTTAAGTTTAAAGGACAATTGGTTGTATATCGGGCAAACGGACCGTAAACCGGAGGACCGATTAAAAGAACATAATGCTGGCCGGGTGGCGTCAACAAAACGTAGACGTCCTTTCGATCTGATTTACTACGAAATGTATTGTGATAAGAAGGATGCACTGGGACGCGAACTGTTTCTGAAAAGCGGTTCTGGTCATCGGTACTTAAATAAGCAATTAAAATGGTTCTTTCAAATACGGCGCGGGGTGGAGCAGCCTGGTAGCTCGCAAGGCTCATAACCTTGAGGTCAGGGGTTCAAATCCCCTCCCCGCTACCAAAATTGGGACGGGTTCTCCGCCAAAGAGCGCGGCGGACCCGTCCACTCCGCCGGAGGACGGATTCGTCCTCTGGCGAAAAAGCGTCGTCGCGCTCTTGGACGGACCCGCCAACGCTTTGTGGCGGGAAATCCCCTCCCCGCTAAATTTATCCGCCTACACAGAAGACCGCGGCTGTAAAGCCGCGGATGAATGCGAGAAAAAGTCTTCTGCTTCGGCGATATGTCGCCTGAATGTTTCTCTTCTGCGTAGGACGCTCGCCTCTGCGAAGCCGAAGCTTCGCTACGGCGAAGCAGGGGACCTCGCCGAAGCTCGAAGCCGCCAGAGGCGAGCCTCGCCAAAGGCGGGAGCGAAGGCGGGTTTCCAGGTACCACGGGTGTTAACCCGTGGGGCTCCATGTTCCAAAATGAGCGAGGCGAGCCTCGCCGCAAAAAGCGGCGGGCGGCCCGCTACCATAAACTTTTCCTAAACATACCCGCAGAATAAGAAACTTTTGCCGAACGCAGTTTTATTAATTCATTTTTTGCTAGGAGAATCATAGTGCAGGAGAAAGCTGTGATGGGTAAGATAGCGAGATTCTGTACATTGGCGGTGATGATTGGCTCTTTACTTTTTGGGAGTTCCTTAGCGCTGGCCAAAAAGCCCGAAGGATCGGGTCCGCCAGGGTTTAAGAAGGGCGAAAGGAAAGGTTGGGATGGGGAGGCGCCTCCTGGATGGACTAAAGGAAAGAAAAAAGGCTGGGATGGAGGAACAATGCCGCCAGGCCTTTCGAAGAAAGATAAGAAAAAAGTAGAAAAGAAAACTAAAAAGGAAAAGAAAGAAAAGAAAAAAAAGAAAGAAAAAGAAGACGATAAAGAAGAGGAAGAAAATAAGGAAAAAGATTAAAAAGCAATATCAAATCGAGAAAAGTACCCATTAAGCTTAAACTTGTCATTTGTAGTTTCCTTCCCGTTCTTATTTTTCCCTCCACATCGGTGGTAGCAGAAGATTATTCTGCTAAGCCGACCGTCGCAGCTCCATTGGAAGCCGAAAATCAAACCGAACGTGTTGAGCGCGTTATTGACGGCGACACGTTCAAACTGTCGAATGGACAGAATTTAAAACTGGCGGGAATCAATGCGCCGGGACTTCACGATGCTCCCACACTGACGCAAGAAGCGAAGAAGTTTAGAAAAGAAATTTGGGCTTACCGCAACTTGGGTGTTGCTGCCATGACGGAAGTTGAGAGCCTCCTTAAGCTCTCGGGAAATCAAATTCAGCTGCAGTCTGATGGCGAGGGATTCGATGACAGGGGCAATTTGCTTGCGCATGTTTATGTTCTAGCGGGTCAATTAAAAGAGGGCGTTACTCCCGATGAAGCGACCCTATTGAAAAAGAAAGATCGTTATGAGATATTTGTCAATGCTTACCTTGTGAAGTTAGGTCTTGCCGAGGTCCTTGAGGAGGGAAAAAGTGGGCCATATGGGGAACTATTTTTAAGGCTCGAAGAGCAAGCGAAACAGGATAAAAAGGGTTTGTGGGAAGAATCTGGATGATTCGCTAGGAAAAGAACTATATAATGAAGGTCATTCTAAGGAGGAGAAAGAAGAATGAGACTCTTATGTGGTCTGGCGGTTGGGATTGTCGCGTTCACATTCATGACGGCGCACGGAGCAGCGCAGAGCGGTCATTGGCAGGATCTGATGGCTCAAGCCGAAATATTCTATAAGCAGGGGCGTTATTCAGAAGGAATTCCTTTAGCTCAAGAAGCGCTCCAAGCGACCGAGGAAGCGTTTGGAAGTGATCATCTCAACGTTGCCATTTCCTTAAGTAATTTAGCGAGCCTTTATTATTCTCAGGGTTTGTATGCTGAAGCCGAACCGCTCGCCGCCCGCGCCCTCCAGATTCGAGAAAAGCGGTTGGGAAACCGTCATCCTGACGTCGCAGTTTCTTTAAACTATCTAGGGGAGCTGTACCGATCTCGGGGAGACTACAAGCGGGCGGAATCTTTTTACCACCGGGCCCTTAAAATTCTTAAAGAATCTCATGGCTCGGAGGATACTCATATGGCTACGGTACTGAACAATCTCGGATTAGTTTACAAGGCCGAGGCGGAATACAACAAAGCCGAGCCGCTCTTTCGACGGGCACTTCGAATAAGGGAGCAAATTCTTGGCTCCGGACACACGGATGTTGCGGAATCATTAGGCAGTTTGGCCGCGCTTTATTTCGTGCAGGGAAAATACGCTGAAGCCGAACCCCGCTTTGAAGAAGCTTTGGCAATTGTGGAAAAAGCATTGGGTCCGGATCATCCAGCTGTTGCCGCTTCCTTAAACAATTTAGCGGAGCTCTATAAGGCCCAACTCAAGTATTCTGAAGCCGAGCCTCTTCTGAGACGCACCCTCGACATCACAGAGAAAGCTTTGGGACCCGAGCATCCGGCCGTGGCGGCCGCCTTAAACAATTTGGCACTCCTCTATAGAATTGAAGGGAAATATTCAGAAGCCGAACCCTTATTCGAGCGTTCGCTCAGGATTCGCGAAATGGTTCTTGGTCCTGAACATCCGGATGTAGCGACCTCACTGAACAATTTGGCGTTGTTGTATAAGGCTCAATCAAGATTTAACTATGCCGAAACGCTTTATGACCGAGCGATTGGAGTGACAGAGAAATCGTTGGGTCCAGATCATCCCAACCTTGCGGTTTCATTGACGAACCTCGCCGTTCTGTATGTGGCTCAGGAGCGCTACGCAAAAGCGGAGCCTCTTTTAAAGCGCGCTTTGGAAATTCAGGAAAAGGCGTTTGGTTCTCATCATCCTCAAGCTGTATCCGCTCGAAATAATCTTGCGCTACTTTACAAGGCTCAAGGCGAATCCCCCCAAGTTGAGGCCGATTGACATTGAAAAGGGGACAGGTACACAGTGACAACGATGTACCTGTCGCCTTTTCATATAGAGAGAGAAGTGGGCAAAATTAATGGATTGTCCTGCCTGTAGCGAACCGTTGATTGTTTTGGAATCGGAACAAGTGGAAATTGACCACTGTGTTTCGTGCAAGGGTATCTGGCTTGACAGCGGGGAGCTAGAGCTTCTCCTTGGAGATTCTGGTCGGAAGAACGAGTTGCTTTCCTCTTTTCCCTTACCCCTGCCTGTCCGGCCTGCCTCGCCGGCAGGCGGGCAGGCAGGCTCCCCTCTCCCTCCAGGGGAGAGGGTTAGGGGTGAGGGGGAGAAGCCGAGGAAATGTCCGATTTGTTTGAAAAAAATGGACAAGGTTTTGTATGAAGACGTTCGGCTCGATCGGTGTCGAGTTGGCGATGGACTTTGGTTTGATTTGGGAGAGTTGGAGAGGATCGTGAGGATCGGAAATTTCGGGGGTAGCACGAAAGTTTTAGAATGGCTCAAAGGGGTGTTTCAAAGAACGGCATGAGAATATAAAAGGGGACAGGTACACGGTGACAACGATGTACCTGTCCCCTTTTAAATCCAAAGGAGGAAGGCGATGGAGATTCTGTTGATTGTTTTGGCAGTTGTTGCACTCATTGTTTTAGCTGTCATCGGGCTTTACAATGCGCTTGTTGGCGCGAAGAATCAGGTCAAAAATAGTTGGTCGCAGATCGATGTACAACTTAAGAGAAGGCATGACCTGATTCCCAATTTGATTGAGTCCGTCAAAGGTTATATGCAACACGAACGCGGGACGCTTGAGAACCTAACGAAGGCCAGAAGTCAAGCGATGAGTGCAGGAAGTGTTGGAGACAAATCAAGAGCGGAAGCCGCCTTAAGCGGAGCCATCGGAAAATTTTTTGCCGTTGCCGAAAACTATCCTGACCTCAAAGCAAATCAGAATTTTCTCGCCGTGCAGGAAGAGTTGTCCTCGACCGAGAATAGAATCGCCTTTGCGCGTCAAAATTACAATGACCAAGTCCTTTTTTACAATAATAAGATTCAGATGTTTCCTTCGAACTTAATCGCAAACACCTTCGGTTTTAAAACCGAGGAATTTTTTGAGCTCGAAGATAAAACTCAAAAGGAAGCCCCCAAAGTAAGTTTTTCCTGATGCGTCATTGTGAGGAGCGAGTTCCTGTCATTCCCGCCTGCCTGCCCTGCTTCGCCGGCAGGCGGGCGCAGGCGGGAATGACATCGAAAAAAGGGGACAGGTCAGTTTAATACTGCTGACCTGTCCCCTTTTTTGCGCTTAAGTCAGCGCCATTCGGGACAGGCACTTGTCGTAAGTCCAGCGCCTGTACCCTTTTAAGTTGAGACTGCCATGTGGGAAATCATCGCTGCCAATAAACGGAAATCCTTTTTTCTTTTCATCGGGATGGGTCTTTGCCTTCTCGTATTAGGTTATGTGATTGGAGCGGCTTTCCTCCCTCCCGATGGCGGGGTTGGCGGTATTTCAATTGCGCTGATCATTTGGACCGTGCTTTCTCTCATCAGTTTTTTTTCGGGCGATCAAATTCTTTTGGCGACGAGCCGCGCGAAGGAGGTTTCGAGGGACGTCCACCCTCAGCTTTTCAATATCGTCGAAGAAATGAAAATCGCAGCCAATCTCACAGCGATGCCTAAGATTTACATGATGGATGAGGCTGCGCCGAATGCTTTTGCGACCGGGAGGAAACCTGGACGAAGCGTGGTCGCCGTGACGACGGGCCTTCTGTCACGCCTCAATCGGGATGAGCTTCAGGGCGTGATCGCCCATGAAATTTCCCATATTTTAAATCGCGATATCCTGTTTATGACCTTTGCGGGAGTGATGCTCGGAAGCATCGTCCTGATCGCAGATGTTTTTCTAAGGGGGCAATATTATTCTTTAGGTTCTTCACGAAGGTATCGAAGCGGAGATTCAAGAACGAGCGCTCAGGCGCAAGCGGTGCTTTTGCTGATCGCAATCTTTTTTGCGATTCTGGCGCCCCTCGCCGCGCGTCTTCTTTATCTCGCCATTTCAAGAAGGAGAGAATATTTGGCGGATGCTTCCGGCGCAAGACTCACTCGATATCCTGAAGGATTGGCCTCCGCGCTTGAGAAGATTTCCCAAGCAGGTCTTGAACTCCGTTCGGCCAACAAGGTGACGGCTCCCATGTATATTGTGAATCCCTTCAAAGCAAGAAGCGCGAGTTTCTTGAGTTTTTTGAGTACGCATCCGCCCGCAGAAGAGCGAATCAAAATTTTAAGAAGCATGGCCGGCGGAGCAGGTTACTTAAACTACCAAAAGGCTTTTACTCAAGTGACCGGAACATCGGCTAGATTAATTCCATCGCGAGAGCTTCAAGATGCCAAAGAGATTCCAATTAAAAGCGTGACTCCAGAACCCCTCAGGAAGCGAAGTATAAGGGATGAAGCGAGAGAAATTGGAGATTTGACGAGGGCGGTATACCGCTATGCTTTTCTCACTTGTAGTTGCGGGCTTAAAATCAAAGTGCCGCCCGACTTTAAAAGGCCGACCATCATTTGTCCCCGCTGCTGGCGTACACTCAACTCACCCTTCGCCTCAGTTTAGATGCCTCCTTTGAAGCGAACCATTTATTTCCTTGAATACGCTTTCATTCGTTTGATCGGCTTGGTCTTGAATTTGGTTCCGCTTTCTCTTCTTCTTCGCCTGGCTCGTCCCATTAGTTCTTTTCTTTTTTGCGTCCTCGGACGATCGCACCGGACGGCACTTGAAAATTTGCGCCTCGCTTTTGGTTCCGAGAGATCGGAAGCTGAAATTCGGAAGATTGCTATCGGAGCTTTTGAACATCTCGCCGAATTTGGAATCGAATGGCTCGCGATGCCTCAAATCATTCGATATTCAGAGAAATATTTGGTTACCGTTCATCATGCCGACAAAGTTCACGCGGAGCTTAGAGAAAAAAAGAAAGGCGCCGTCATCCTTGTTTGCCATACGGGAAACTGGGAAATTATGGCGCTTATGGCTGGTCTTTTTTTGGCAAAACCAGTAGGAGCTTCGATCTACGCGGTGGCGCGGCCTCTGAAAAATCCCTATCTTTACGCTTACGCCGTGAAACTTCGGGGCGGGATGGGGCTCAAGAGTATTGACAAAAGCAGAGCCGTTCTGGAGGCCTCCGCTCGCTTAAGGGAAAATGCGATTGTTTGTATTCCAATGGATCAAAGGGTGAGCGAAGGAAATGTGACGTGCAATTTTTTTGGCCGTCCCGCGCTTACGACAAGCCTTCCTGCGCTTTTGGCGCTTAGGCTTGGGTCACCCGTATTTTATTATTTTCTTTATCGATCGATCAATTGTCGGTACTCGGTGGGAGTCCAAGGACCCGTTTCCATTGAGAGAACGGGAAATGTAAAACGGGATGTTCAGGTCAGCACTCAAACATTCACGGATCAAATTGAAACCGAAATCAGGAAAGACCCCCGCAGGTGGCTTTGGATGCACAACCGCTGGCGTCCCCGGCACGGCGCAAAGGATTAACTTTAAAAATTCGTGAGAATTAGTTAAAATCCCTTCTCCCTCTTTAGAGGGAGAAGGTTAGGATGAGGGTGAAAGACTCATTTTTTCCCTCACCCTAACCCTCTCCCAAAGGGAGAGGGGAACATGCAAGTAAGAAAGGTGAATTCATGAAGGGAGTTGTCTTGGCAGGAGGTCTTGGAACGCGGCTTTCGCCGTTGACGGGGGTCACGAATAAACACTTGCTTCCTGTTTACGACAAACCCATGATTTACTATCCCATCGAAACCCTTGTTCGAGCGGGAATTCGTGACATCATGATTGTGACGGGCGGTAATTCAGCGGGAGATTTTTTGAGGCTGCTTGGAAACGGCAGCGAGTTTGGCTTGAAGGATCTTTACTATACCTATCAGCGAGGGGAGGGTGGAATTGCGGAAGCGCTTTCGCTGACGGAACATTTTGCAGACGGAGAGAAGATCGTCGTGGTGCTGGGAGATAATATCATTGAAGATAATATGGCTTCCTTTGTTCAAGAATTTGAAAAACAAAAAAATGGAGCTCGGATTTTTTTGAAGGAAGTTACGGACCCCGAACGGTTCGGGGTTCCGGAAATTAAGGAAGGAAAGGTGGTTGGGATCGAAGAGAAGCCCAAAAAACCGAAAAGCAAGTACGCCGTAACAGGAATTTATATGTATGATGAAAGTGTTTTTGACATTGTCAAGACTTTGAAGCCCTCCAGACGCGGCGAGCTAGAAATCAGCGACGTAAACAACCGCTACATCAAAGAGGGAACACTTGAGTTTGATATTTTAAAAGGTTTTTGGACCGATGCCGGAACGTTTGAATCGCTTTTTCACGCCGGTCAGTTGGTTCAAGCGAAGAAGCGCAACTAAGATGAATCGATTTTTAATTACGGGCGGCTCAGGTTTTATCGGCTCTAATTTCCTCCATTATTTTTTGCAGAACCACCAGGATATTTCCGTTATCAATCTCGATAAATTGACTTACGCAGGAAATCGCGCGAACACGCAAGAACTAGAAAGGGATCCGCGCTATGAATTTGTTCAGGGCGATATAGGCGATAGGGACTTGGTGCGGCAGCTTGTGAAGCGCGCAGACTGC
>JACQQP010000144.1 GCA_016206945.1 Candidatus Omnitrophota bacterium
CCTTCGCCATCTTCGCCTTCGTTAAACCGTACCGCATAATGTGGCGGATGGTCTTCAAGAAATTCGCCATAATTGACAAGATGAAAACCCTGTTTAGGAGCTTTAACCTCCAGTAAATAAGCAAGCGCCCTTTCACCAAAGGCTTTATGATGACCAAAGGTTTCACCGTCTGTGGCCACGTGAATCAATTGCACACGCCTGTGATCCTTCGATTTGACTCGCTCAAGAAAATCGGCAAATTTTTTAGCTTCAAAAGCCAAATCTCCAAAGGCAACTTCTTTCGCCACCGCGCCATCATAAAAGAAAAGGTCGATAAATTTATGGGAATGTTTTCCTAAGAAACAACGGTACGGAATCTTAGTATTCAAAGTTTCTTGAGAAACGTCGCGCCACTCTTCTGTTTCAAGCACCCCAACTGCCTCTGCTTGGTGGGGAGCGAGAATTGTGAATTTTATTCCTTCATCAATGAGGACCTCGAGCGTTTCTTCATCGCAGGCTGTTTCAGGAAGCCACATTCCTTCTGGTTCTCTTCCATAGCGATACTTAAATTCCTTAATTCCCCATCTCACTTGAGTAGTCTTATCGAGAAGATTGGCAAGCGGCATAATCATGTGATTGTAAACCTGCGCCATGGCATTGCCATGACCTTTATGCCGCTTACCGCTTTCCGAATCCGCGTCCAAAATGCGGTGATAAATCTCGGGATGTTTTCCTTCGAGCCATGAAAAAAGAGTGGGTCCGACATTGAAACTGATCTTTTCAAAGTTATTGACTGTTTTAATCAAAGCGCCTCTCGTATCGAGAATTCTTGCCTCCGTATTCGGCAAATAACATTCATGATAAATTCGCTCATTCCAATCGTGATAAGGATGAGCGCTCGGTTGTTCTCCAATCTCACCCGTCCATGGATTTTCCCTGGGCGGCTGGTAAAAATGCCCGTGAATGCAAAGGCACACTTCTCTTGACATCATCTTTATTCCTTCAATCGGTACAGGTTAATCGCAAGCGGCGGCAGGTTCACGGAAATGGAAAAAGGCCTGTGCTGCCACGGTGTAGGTTCAGAACGTACTCCGCCGCTGTTTCCGATTCCGCTTCCGCCATATTCCCGAGCGTCACTATTGAGAAGTTCCTCATAAAGCCCTGCTTTTGGCACGCCGAACCGATAACCTGTCCTAGGAACAGGTGTCATGTTGCAGGTAGCAAATATGAGTTCTTTATAATCCCGTGACCAACGAACAAAACTTAAGATGCTTGCCGCGGTATCGGAAAGATCTATCCACTCGAAACCATGGTGATCAAAATCAACTTCATACAAAGCGCTATGCGCTCGGTAAATTCGATTTAAATCCTTCACAAATTGATTCATCTGCCGATGAGGCTCATAGTCGAAAAAGTGCCAATCCAGCGATATCGAAGAATCCCACTCATGAGTCTGCGCGAAATCAATCCCCATAAAAAGAAGCTTCTTTCCGGGATGAGAAAACATAAATCCAAGCAGAAGCCTTAAACTGGCAAACCTTTGCCAGTCATCGCCGGGAATCTTGTACGGGAGGGAGCGTTTTCCATGCACGACTTCATCGTGAGACAAAGGAAGAATAAAATTCTCCGTAAAGGCGTAGAGCATTGAAAACGTGATCATGTCCTGATGATACTGCCTGTGAACGGGCTCCTTCGAAAAGTATTCAAGCGTGTCGTGCATCCAACCCATGTTCCATTTCAGGCTGAAGCCAAGTCCGCCCAAATAAGTCGGTTTTGAAACGCCGCCCCACGCCGTCGATTCCTCTGCGATGGTCAAAATACCGGGGTGTTTCGCATGTACAACCTCGTTGAATTTTTTAAGAAAACTGATGGCTTCCAAATTTTCGCGGCCCCCATGGATGTTAGGTTCCCACTCACCTTCCTTCCTTGAATAGTCGAGGTAAAGCATCGAGGCAACCGCATCAACGCGCAAGCCATCGACATGGTATTTTTCCAGCCAAAAGAGTGCGCTTGAAATGAGGAAATTTCTCACTTCATTTCGCCCGTAGTCAAAGACAAATGTATCCCATTCTTTATGCTCTCCCCTTTTCCAACTTTCGTAGGCATAAATCTGTTTCCCATCAAAATAGGCAAGCCCGTGCCCATCCTTTGGAAAATGAGAGGGCACCCAATCCAAAATAACGCCGACTCCGTTTTGATGGCAGTAATCTACAAAATACATAAAGTCCTCAGGCGGTCCAAATCGACTCGTGGGCGCAAAATAACCCAGGCACTCATAGCCCCAAGATTGATCCAAAGGATGCTCCATAACCGGAAGGAGTTCGATGTGGGTATAACCCATTGATTTCACATAGTCGACCAATTCATGTGCCAGATCGCGATAATTCAAAAACGCGAGACGTCCTGGGCCCCTTCGTTTCCACGAGCCCAGATGAACTTCGTAAACCGAAATGGGCGCGACGAGATAATTCCACTGCGCGCGCTTTTGAAGCCACTCGGAATCATGCCACTCGTGTCGATCCAGTTTGGTCACCACGGAAGCTGTGCGCGGTCTCAGTTCCGCTTGAAAGGCGTAAGGATCTGCCTTCACGCGGACCTCATCGTCTACCCATGACCGGATGGCATATTTGTAGACTTCGCCTTCTTTAAGCCCGGGAATAAATAATCCCCACACCCCGGAAATGCCGATCTGGGTCATGGGGTGCGCTCCCACCTTCCAATGATTAAAATTGCCGACCACGCTGACGGCCTTCGCGTTCGGAGCCCAGACGGCAAAGTGAACTCCCGCAATCAGGTTAAACCTTTTTAGATGCGAACCAAATTTCTCATAACTTTTAAAATGCGTGCCTTCGCTCATGAGATAGAGATCAAAATCCGTAATCTCAGTACGGAAGGAATAGGGATCTTCTGTCTCAGAAACGTAACCTGCACGATCTTTGAAACCAATTTTATACAGGAATACGCCGTTTGTCCTTTTGAACACCGCTTGAAAAAAACCTTGGGGATGAAGTCTCTTCATCGCCGTCTTGCCGTCTTGACTGCCTAAAACATTGACCCAAGCTTCCTCGGCACGCGGAAGAAACGCATTAATAACGACTCTTTTGGTTTCCTTGAAAAAATGCGGGCCCAAAATTTCGAAGGGATGGCCTTCCTGAAAATGGACGACGGTTTCAATCCACTCCTTTGAAAAGGCGCGCTTTGGAACTTTCGGCGTAAGCGGCTTCTTTTTTCTCGAGGTTTTCTTTCTCGGCACGATCGTCACCTTTTTACGGTTATTGAATGGACAATTCTATCGCCTCGCACCAACAAAAATCAACGTGTAAAAGATCCACTTGGTATATTTCTTGGTCCTCAGGCACCGCGAGTCGTGCCGTAAATGCTTCGGCTTTTTGCCTCCTCACCGCTCCGCGATCCCCAGCGAGGATCGCGTCACTCGCGCAGAAAGTCTCGCTCGTCCTAGAGAGTTACCTGCGTAACTCTCTAGGGCTCCGTGCCCGATCGACTTTCTGAGCGAGCGTCGGCAAAACCCTAAGCATTTCCAATAACATAAAGCAGAATGAAAACTCATACACTCATTAATTAATTGGCCAGTCCGAC
>JACQQP010000015.1 GCA_016206945.1 Candidatus Omnitrophota bacterium
GATTAGGTCCCGTTCTTTTTTACTCTGTTCTCTGTACTCTGTTTTCTGTACTCTGTTTCCAGAGGTGATGGGATGAACCGATACCGTAACCTTCATAGGGGAAAATGGGGGATGATCCTTGTTTTCTTTTTGTGCCAGACCTTAGTTTCTCCGTTATCCTTAGGAAACACTAACGCCATGCAGAATGTGTTGGACACTCGGGTTTCGTTCGATGTCATTGACTCTGAGATTAGAGCCGTCTTTAAGGTGCTTGCCGAATCATTCGATCTCAACATTGTGGTAGACGAGGGAGTCAGCGGTAAAGTAACGCTCAGCCTCAAAGACGTCCGCTTAGAAGACGCGCTGGATCTGATTTTGGAACCGAGCGGTTATTTCTATCGCGTGAAGGACAATGTCATTTTGGTTCAGGCTCCCGAGAAAGAACTCGTGACCGAAATTGTTGATGTGAATTTTGTCAAAGCATCAGAAATTAAAAGCAGCGTCGAAGCATTAAAAAGTGAAAATGGAAGCATTACCGTCACAGAAAAAGAAAATCGGATCATCATCAAAGATACGCCCGCTCGGATCAAAGCAATCCTCAAAGAGATTACCAAAGTGGATCACCCGCCCTACCAGATTTTGATCGAAGCCCGTATGATTGAAGTGGAAGATACCGATCTCACGTCATTCGGCGTTACCTGGAGCGGAAGCCTTAATCTGGCGGGATTGAGCGACGGCAAAGGGCCGGTAAGCGCTCGAACGTTCACACCGCCTGGGGCTACTTCTACATCGACCACCAGTACAGAATCAAGCGACGTGAAATTGTCTCTTCCAGAGACTTCTGCAGATTTGACGGGCGGGCAGCTTCTTTATGGTTTGACTTATCGGCGCAGTAATTCATCCACAACGATCGATGCTTTAATTCGAACGAACAAAGCGCATATTTTGGCAAGCCCCAGCATTGCCGCCATGAATGGAGAAGAAGCGAGAATCATTATCGGTGAGAAATTTCCCTTCCGCGAAAATACGTTAACCGCCGTGGGAACCACGGAGACAACCAAATTTGTGGACATCGGTGTTGCCCTTCGTGTCACGCCTACGGTGGTCAAGGAAAATCAAATCTTGATGAAGCTTTATCCTGAAGTGAGTTCTTTAAACTCTTCGTTAGATGCAGGTCCTCGAATTGATACGCGCGAGGCAAACACCACGGTTTTGGTTGAAAATGGGCAGACAATCGTGATTGCCGGTTTAATTCGGCATGACAAGACTGTGATTCGGCAGAAAGTCCCATTGTTGGCCAATCTTCCTTTAATCGGCCTTGCCTTTCGCAACAAAAGCGTGGACTTTGTCACGCGGGAACTTGCGGTTTTTGTCACGCCCTATATCATGCGGCCGGCAAAAAGCGAAGAAGGAGTAACCGCGGTGGACGAGTTGTCGCCGCAACTGTTTTACAGTCGCGCGGTTCGCCTGCTCCAAGAATATGGAATTGAATCACTGGGTAAATCGGAGGCACAACGTTATAGCGAGGCGGCTGCGAATTTTAAGAATATTGCCCGAAACCATCCCGGATCCGAAGTGACCGATGATGCACTCTACGAGCTCGGTTTGCTTTATGATGAAAAACTGAACAATTCCCTGCAGGCGGCGCAGGCTTGGAATCAGTTGAGGGTCGATTATCCGAACAGCCCTTATTTAACGCGAAAGTTTCTGTCACGAATAAAAGCGGTTCAAAAAAAAGCAGAAAAACAGGCCCGAGCCCAGGCGCGGAAATTCAGATAAGCAATGCCCGCATTTAAGTATGTTGTCCGAGACCCAAACGGGAAGGTCATTCGAGGAATTATGGATACAGCGGACCGCTTCAGCATTTTGGCCTTGTTCCGGGAGCGAAATTATCGTGTCGTTTCCGTTGATGAGGCGACGATGCTCGACACAGCGTTTCAACGATCGACCGATTACTTTTTTGGCGTCAGCAGGAACCATGTTATTTTGTTCACTCGGCAGTTATCGACGCTCATCCGTTCTGGATTGCAGCTGACGCCAGCGCTTGAGAGCCTCGCCTTACAGGAACGAAATCAAAAGTTTCGTCTTGTGATTGAAACCGTCAAAGGCGAAATCGAAAAGGGCAAGTCTTTTTCGGATGCGCTGTCGCATTACCCGCGTTTATTCTCCAACCTGTATGTCGGGATGGTGAAAGCGGGAGAAGCCGCGGGCATTTTAGATGAGGTCCTGGAACGGTTGGCACGGCTTGGAGTGCAAGAAATGGAAATCCGCACGAAGTTACAGGCAACGCTTACCTATCCCGTTATCCTCGTGGGCGTTGCCATGCTCGTTTTAGGATTTTTACTGGTAAGTGCGATCCCGAAGTTTTTGGACATTTTTCGCGCTTCGCAAGCAGAGTTGCCGCTGGCTACCGTCATCCTGTTAGGGGTGAGTAAAGTGTTTCGCCAGTTCTGGTTTGTAATTGTCATCGCGCTGATTGGGCTTGGTTTTGGTATTTCTCGTTACCGCGAGACGCCCGCGGGGCGCCACGTCTTAGACCGCCTCCTTCTTCGCCTGCCTATCTTCGGTGAAGCTTATTTGAAAATCATCCTCGTTCGCTTAACGCGTTCTCTCAGCGCGCTAACGAAGAGCGGTATTCCATTGCTGAACGCTGTCGAGATTACCAAAGCGTTGGGAAGCAACGCGGTGGTTTTGGACGCGCTTGAACAGATCCAACTTGGAATCAGCCAGGGTAAAAGTCTGACGGACCTTTTTCAAAAATCAGGCATCTTCCCGCCGATGGTGGTTCAAATGGTGTCGGTGGGCGAAAATACAGGCAGGCTGGATGAGATGTTGGCCGAGGTGGCAAATTTTTATGAGCTTGAAATGGAGTATTTCCTCAGAAATTTAACTTCTTCGCTGGAGCCGATTTTATTACTGGTGATGGGGCTTATGGTTGGTTTTATCGCACTGGCTGTATTGATGCCCATTTTTAATCTGGTGAAAGTGTTTCGATCATAACGCAAACCTGATGAGGCAATGAATATGGGGACAAGAAGGTCGCGCCATTCAAAAAAGATAACCACTTGTTTGACAATGGTCCTCATGTTATCTTGCCTATTTGTTCCCCCTGGTTGGAGCGACGGAAACTATTTCTCCCGATCAGGTGAAAAATTTGGCCGTGGTGCAACGAACGTCGTTTTTTCTCCGCTCGAGATTCTAAAATCAATGGAAAGAGGACTCGAAATGGATCAAGCTTATCGGGCAGTATTGATAGGGCCTTTTCGTGGTATTTTCAATATGATCGGTCATGCTTTTGTAGGTACCTATGAAATGGTTACCTTTTGGATTCCTCAAGATCCCATCTTAAAACCGACTTACGTTTATCCAGGCTTAAAGGAGTATCTCCATGAAAAAAATGATCCGCGCGTTGACGCGCCGCCTTAATCCCTCCCTGCAAGGAGGCAGTTTTGCCCAAACGCCCAGGTATCACCGAGCGGGATTTACGCTCATTGAAATCTTGATCGTTATTGCCATCATTGCCATTTTGGCGCTCGCAATTATTCCCAATTATATTGGTTTCGACGTGGATGCGCGAGTGGTAACGACAAAAAGTAATTTATCAGTCGTTCGCAACCGAATTTCTCTTTATCGAGCGAAAGAGGGAGCTTATCCAGAGTCGCTTGGGGATTTTATGACGAAGACCTATAGCGATGCGGGTGTGCAAAAGCCCTATTTGAAAAAATTGCCCGCGGAGCTGATCACCGATAAGGCTGGAAATGATTCTTTTCACGACCAACTTTCAACCCAGCCTTTTTCCAATACGGGCGGATGGATTTATCTTAAGGATAAAGCCGATGTCGTCATTAATTACGATAAGCCACTTGAGAAATCTTGGGGAGATTACGAAGGCGAAAAACCTTCCGAGTGGTAGCGCCTCTCCGCTAATCCTCCCAGAACCTATCGTCTCCTTGAGACCGAGGAATGCCGCGGAAGGAGACCTTCTCCACAAACGCCGCGGCTCGATCCTCATCGCTTGTCTCATTATTCTTACAACGCTGACCGTTTACGGTGGCGTGTTGGTAAGTGTCGTTTATGAGCGTTCTTTGAACATTTCCTTGGAGGTAGACCGTTTGCAGGCCATCTATCTTGCAGAAGCAGCCGTAGCGAAATCGTTACACGAATTGAAAACGCTTCGCGACGCGAATGGAGACGGGCTCGGAACCATTCCGAAGACACCGCTTGGAAAGGGTGTCTATTATGCCGTACATGATCCCGGAACTCTTTCGATTACCGGTGTGGGTGAATCGAATGCCGTTCAGCGAAGGGTGCAAATTAAATATGAAGGCTTTTAAAACCCACTTGAGGCGTCTGGCCGAAACCGATCTTGGCAAAGGAATTATCCCGTTAGAGAGCAACCGCAATCGGAAAAAATCCCGAAGGGGCTTCACCTATATTGAAATGTTGGTGGTCGTAACGCTCATGGCGATTTGTTTTGTCCCGCTCCTGCATATGTTTACCGAATCTATGAATCAGGTGGGCCAATATAGTGAGTTAGGAACTGCACTGCAGTTGGGACGTGAGGCAGTGGAGGGTGTTAAAAACCTCCGTTTGACTGAAGCCCAAATCGAAGCCCAGGGCGTAGTTTGGTTTCCGCCTGAAAAAGAAGGGCCCCTTGAGATGAACCATGAAACCTGGAGGGTCAAACGACAGGCGATCGAGAATAGTGATCCGCTCGAAATTCACGTCGAAGTTTTTCGCGGCACCGACACGAATGATGCCCTTGTCCATTTCGTAACCATGATTGAAGACCCATGATCAAAAAAAGAAACTCGCACGCAGGATTGACGTTAATCGAGGTTTTGATCGCGGTCTCAATTGCATCTATCCTAACTGCTGGGATTGAACGACTCTTGGATACGGCGCTAACCGCCTGGGGCTTGACGCTTGAGGAAGCGGCGATTGCGAAATTATCTGAAGAAACCATGCAGCAGATGATTGAAGGAGGCTATGAATCGCAAGGAATTCGGGATGCCGTCGAACTTCTCGAAGTGGCCAGCTCGTCCATCTCATTCACCACGTTGTGGACCGAGTGGTTTGACCGAATGCCGAAAGACGGTAAATTTTATCTCACAAAACGAATGCGACCCGGTGCGCCGCCGCCCGTTTGCGAGGTCCGGTTTCCAGGTTCCAGAGAATTCAAATCATATGCTGCCGCTGTTGAACGCGGGGACGGAATAGGCCCCCAATGGATTGATTTTGGCTTTCCGATTCGTCCGGGTGCATTGGTCCGCCTGACTTATCAACCGGATGTGAAAGCACATCCTGAATTGGTCATGCGCTACACGTGGGACAAAAACGAAATGAGGATCAATCGGTTTTACAACGGCGCTCAGACTGGTTTTAATCTCAAGGAGAGAACGATCAAAGCAACTTCCGTGCACTTTATATACTACGACGGAAACAATCGGCCTGTCGATATCGAGGGGAAAACGCTTTCCAGGGCGAATATGCTGGTCCGAATCAGTGCGGTTAAAATTGAACTTGAGTTTGAAGGACATCAATTAAAGAAACGGGCGAGTTCTTCAGTGAATATCCGCGCTCTGGGAAAATCAGGACTCGGCATCATCTTGGCCAAAGAACTTGACATACCGCTTCCAGACAGCGAACACATCCAGCTGCTTCAGCTGGTTAACTTTACAGGAGTCGATGAGGGGCAAATCATCGAATTTAAAATCCACGCGCCGAAAGCGGAGGACGCCTGGCGCTTCAAAATGTACTTGGGACGAGACGGTGAAATTCCCGTGATGAGACGGTATGAAATTTTTTATCCTTCGAACCAATTGGTTTATGAAGAAAACCAAGAGACGGCACTCAGCCGCGGATTTGACCTTCTTTCGGTGGGCCCAGAGGGTCTTTACGATTACGACGATGATGATGGAATCTTGGATAAGGTCCAATTTAAAGGTGAACAAATTACCTTGTCGGTGTTGCAGTCAGATCCGGATGGCGTGATGCTGATCGTTCGTCCATGAAGGGAGAGGTACATAAATGGTGAAATACAAGATCCTTGTGGGAAGCCTGTTTTGGCTCAGTTTCCTCACGATCGGATTGGGGCAGACGTTTCTGTGGGCTCAAAGGACCAGGGAAAGTTCACAAACACAGAAAGATGCGAAACACTTTCAGGAAGAGGCGGTGGGAGACGTTTTGGGAAATTTTATTGCAGTCAGGACAGGCCAAGTCAAGGATGGTGAGCGGATTCCGCTTCCGGTTTATCAAGATGGAAAAGAAGCCTTGCGAAAGGAAAGCCACTATTTCGTCTCCCCCGCTGAGATTCCTACCTCACTCACGTATGTGACATCCAGCGGTGCTTATTACATCAAATGCTTTGCGGATCCGGATGGGTATGCACGCGTTTCCTTGTGGCTGCAGTCGGGCACAGGAGACGGGATCAAAATGGTTGGCGCAGATACCTACCAGCAGCTTCAGCAACAGCATGTGAGACTTGGCGTGTAAAGTCCGAGGGGCGAAGAAAACATTGTGGCCACACAAATGAAAGCCCTGAGCGAACGTTTGTTGCTCAACTATATGGTGATCTCCTTGCGTTCCAAGAAAAAGTGACTCGCCCCGCCGTTACTCTCCGCCTTCGGC
>JACQQP010000139.1 GCA_016206945.1 Candidatus Omnitrophota bacterium
AATTGATTTCTTGAGGAGCATGCCGTTTGTCGTTTTTCTTGAAATTACGTTTATTGGCCTTCCAATTTTATATCACGCAGGTTACGGAATTTTCGTGACCCTTTCGGGAAAAACCAATCTTTCTTCTTATCCTTTTACGCAAAACTATCTTTATACACTTCAACGGATTACGGGAATCATCGCGCTGATCTACATTGCGTACCATGTGTATGAAACGCGCATTGTAAACGCCGTCTATGGAACGGAAGTAAGTTTCGCCCGGATGCAGGAAATTATGTCGAATCCATTCCTGTTTTGGTTTTATGTGGTCGGCCTTGCGGCGGTTTGTTTTCATTTTGCAAACGGCGTGTGGGGTTTTTGCGTGAGTTGGGGTATTACCGTCAGTGAAAAATCTCAGCGCAACGTGGGAATCAGTTTTGGGGCATTGGGGCTAATTATTTTCATCGTCGGCACATTTTCATTAATTCGCTTACTTTGACAAGAAACTTTTTCCTTTGCCTCCGAAATCGCTCAGGCCGCGAAAAACGAATGCCGGTTTGCTAGGCGCCCATGCGCCAGCACTACGCCGCAGGGATCTAAGGAAGATCCCCTGCGCGTATGTGAGCGGCCTTCGCTGCGCGGATGCCTGCTTTGCCATTCCATTGCAAAGCGACGGCATCCGAGCTTTCTTCGGCAAAGGAAAAGTTTCTTGTCTTAAATTGATATAGCAATGAGTCTTTGCGGGCAAAGCTTTTCTCGGAGCGCCTTCACACCAAAAAGATTCCGACCGAAGCTTTTTGGTGTGAGGCTGAGCACGTCGATTTTTGCTTAGGCGAACGGCCTAAAAATCGGCGCGCGGAGGGAAGCGGAGAGAAAAGGCTTCGCCCGCAAAAAGGATGACTGCTTATGAAATCAGGTGGGAAATATATTGTGGTGGGGGGAGGATTGGCGGGGCTGATGACGACCATTAGGCTTGCTGAGGCAGGTTGTCGTGTCGAGATCTTTTCCATTGTGCCTTGTCGCAGGTCGCATTCCGTTTGTGCCCAAGGCGGAATCAATGCATCTGTAAATACCAAAGGCGAAGGCGATTCCCCGCAGATCCATTTCGAAGAAACCATTTACGGCGGTGATTTTCTGGCCAATCAGCCTATGGTGAAAGGGATGTGCGAAGCGGCCCCCGAAATTGTTTACATGTTTGATCGGTGGGGCGTGGCGTTTAATCGAACGGCGGACGGCCAAATTGATTTCCGTAGATTTGGCGGCACCAAATTCCATCGGACGGCTTATGCAGGTGCGACCACGGGCCAACAATTAATGTATGCCCTTGATGAGCAAGTCAGGCGTTTTGAAGCGGGAGGCCTGGTGAAACGTTATGAGGGTTGGGAATTTTTGTCGTGTGTTTTAGATGATACGCAAACATCGCGAGGAATTGTCGCCATCGATTTAGTGACGCTTGAGATTCGTGCATTCCGCGCGGACGCGGTGATTTTATGTACGGGCGGTGTAGGAATGATTTTCGGCCGAAGCACCAATTCCACGATCTGTACGGGTTCTGCGGCGGGCGCCGTGTTCAAACAGGGCGTTTGGTATGCCAATGGTGAATTCATTCAAGTTCATCCAACCGCTATTCCTGGCGAGGATAAAAACCGCTTAATGTCAGAAGCGATTCGCGGCGAAGGCGGCCGCGTGTGGACTCTAAAAGATGGAAAGCCTTGGTATTTTCTTGAGGAAATGTACCCAAAATATGGCAATCTCGTTCCGCGCGACATTGCAAGCCGCGCGATTTTTAAAGTTTGCCGCGAGCTTAAGCTTGGAATCGACGGGAAAGATTTAGTTTATCTCGATATTTCACACCTGGATCCCAAAGCACTTGACGCAAAATTAGGCGGCGTCATTGAAATTTATGAAAAATTTGTAGGCGAGGATCCTAAAAAAGTTCCCATGCGGGTTTTCCCATCGGTTCATTATACAATGGGGGGAATTTATGTTGATGATCAACAGGCGACCAACCTTCCGGGAATTTTTGCGGCGGGAGAAGCAGATTACCAATATCACGGTGCCAATCGGCTTGGCGCCAACTCACTCCTTTCTTGTATTTATGGCGGAGAATTGGCCGCCAAACGCGCGATCCAATATGTTCAATCTCTCCAACACACTGCTTCCGAAACGAATTCCAAATTTTTTGATCAAGAGCTGAGGCGCCAAAGGGAAGCTAATGATCGGTTTTTGCGTTCGAGAGGCAGCGGGAATCCATACCTGCTTTGGGAGGAAATGGCAAAATGGATGACGGATCACGTGACCGTCGTTCGGGAAAATAAAAAAATTAAGGCAACGGACGAGAAACTTCTTGAACTTACGGAACGCTTGGGGCGCGTGAGTCTTGATGATATTTCGAATTGGGCGAATCAGGCGCTCATGTTCACTCGCGAGCTTGAGAATATGTTGGTGATCGCACGCGTGATCGCGCTTGGCGCATTGGCTCGAAATGAAAGCAGGGGAGCACACTATAAGCCTGAATTTCCGGAGCGCAATGACAAGGAATGGCTTAAAACGACCGTGGCCAAATGGGCTCCAAAGGGAATCGAGCTTTCCTTTGAAAAGGTCGATACTTCTTTGATAACACCGAGAGAGCGGAAATACTAGAGCAAGACAGAAAGCAGTAAGCAGAATGCAGAAAGCAGGAGGCAGAATGCAGGAAAAACTGAGAGGATATGATGGAGTTCTTCTTCCTATTTTGAATTTTGTATCTCATGCCATCGTCATTATCCGCCTTATTCAATTTTTCGCTTGTTTTTTACCCATTCTCTTTTATTCTGCTTTCCGCTCTCTGCTTACTGCCTTCTGCCTACTGCCTTCTCCGATCTTAAGAAGTACACGTGAATAGTTACAAATGGAACGCGATATTGTTATTTTAAAGGTGAAGCGCCAACAACGGAGTGAGACCAAGCCGTATTGGGAGGAGTTTCATCTTAAGTATCGTCCTTATATGAATGTCATTACGTGCCTTCAGGAAATTCAAAAGAATCCGAGGACGTTTGACGGCCGCAGAACAACTCCTGTGACTTGGGAACAGAGTTGTCTCGAAGAGGTGTGCGGATCCTGTTCCATGGTGATTAATGGCCGAGTCCGTCAAGCTTGCAGTGCGCTCGTCGATCAACTTGGCGCTCCTATCACCCTTGAGCCGATGACCAAATTTCCTGTGCTTCGGGATTTGGTGGTGAATCGAAAGTCTATTTTCGAGAACTTCAAAGGAGTAAAAGCTTGGGTTGAAACGGACGAGACTTCAGGACCTGGACCTCGAATTTCACCGGAGCTTGCCGAAAAGCGTTATCAACTTTCAAAATGTATGAGCTGCGGGTGCTGTATGGACGCCTGTCCCCAAGTGAATGACCGGTCCGATTTCATAGGACCCGCTGCGATCAATCAAGTGCGCCTGTTTAATACCCATCCGATCGGAGCGGAACTTAAGAAGGATCGTCTGCTCGCCTTGATGGGAGAAGGCGGGATCGAAGATTGCGGCAACGCTCAAAATTGCGTCAAAGTTTGCCCCAAGGGAATTCCGCTTGTGACCTCGATTATTGAAACCAACCGGGAATTAACGGTCGGTCTTCTTCATCTTCTCAAAAAATGAGCAGGGTCTGATCAGAAAATTAATTTTTCCGGATCGAAAAAGCTTCTTGAGAATCTGCGAATAGTGATTTTAGAATGAATGCCAATTTGTTATAATTCAATCGCTCATGATGAAGCAAAAAAATCCGTTTCAAATCGTTTCTGATATTTGTCAGCAAACTGGATTAACCGTTCTCCTGGTCGGAGGACATGCGCTAGGCGCTTACGGTCATCAGCGTTTTACACAAGATGTTGATTTTTTGATTGATGAGTGTGATCTTCAAAAGTTAAAAGCAGCGCTTCGGGAAAAGAGATATCCCGAGATCCTCGAGTCTCGCGTTGTATCCCGATTTGGGCTCCCAGATGAAGGAGATATTGTCATCGATCTCATGCCTGTTGATTCGGAAACATTTCGGAAAATGCGATTTCAAGCCAAGGAAGAAGTTTACGATGGCCGGAAATTTTTGGTGCCTAAGTTGGAGCATTTGATCGCGATGAAAATTCACGCGCTTCGGGAGCAGTTTGACGTCCGTAAGGTTAAGGATTTGCCCGACATTGTCGAATTGATAAGGCGAAACAAGATGGATCCACAAAGTGAAGCATTTCGATCCTTATGCTTGAAGTTTGGATCGGCGAAGGTGCATGAGGAAATTCTCAACTTTATGGGCAGAAATGATGGATGATTTAAAGTTTCCCAAGTTTGATACGCCTTTACCGCCGCCAAAACCTTGGCCAACCGACGTTTATGCAAAGTGGGTTCTTGAACAGCTTGAGATGATGCGCCGGGATGGTCGCAGTATTCCATCTGCCTCGATTCCCACTGGAAAACGTTTTACCTTGTTTCCAAAAGATTAGACCAAAAAGCAACGATGACAAACCAGTGCCAGCCCAAACTCGGAAAAAATGTATTCATTCATCCAAGTGCAGTGGTGCTGGGGCAGGTGACGTTAAGAGATTATGCCAGTATTTGGCCGTGCGCTGTATTGCGCGCCGACATTAATCGAATCATGATTGGAAAATATTCCAACATTCAGGACCTCTCAGTGGTGCATTTGGAATCGGATCGTGGTTGTTTTGTGGGTAATTACTGTGTCGTGGGCCATCGCGTCATTTTGCACGCTTGTACCTTGGGCGACGGCGTTTTGGTCGGTATGGGTGCCATTATTTTGAATGGCGCACGGGTTGGGGATGGCGCGCTCATCGGTGCCGGAGCGCTTGTGACGGAGGGTGAGCGCGTACAACCCGAGTCGCTTTATTTGGGCGCTCCCGCGAAATTTGTTCGGCGACTGACGAAACACGAAGTGCGCGATACGATTGTGTGGGCCAAAAAATATGCCCGCATGGCTCAGGCCCATCAGGAAGGCATGTACTTACCCGCCTATTCTTCTTCATAATGAAATAATGAACATTCACGAATATCAAGCGAAAGCCATCTTTCAGAAGTTCGGTTTGCGAATACCTCCTGGAAAAGTTTTTGACCAAAACACGCTTTCTCTTGATCAAATCCGTTCCATTGGCCCGAAGCGCTTTGCCGTAAAAGCTCAGGTTCACGCGGGCGGGCGGGGAAAGGCAGGCGGGATTAAAATCGTTGAGACGGCTGAGGAAGCTTTCCAAGCTGCCAAAAGCATGCTTGGAACGACGCTCGTCACTTATCAAACCGCTGGCGCGGCGAAGCCGATTGATCACGTGTTGATTGAAACAACCAGCCAAATCGCACATGAACTTTATCTGGCGATTGCTTTAGATCGTGAAGCGGCGCTTCCCTGTGTCATTGGTTCTCGAGCGGGCGGTGTGGATATTGAAACAGTCGCGCGCGAAACACCTGAGGAAGTAATCAAATTCCACTTTGATCCAGACTGGGAATTTACGCCAAAGTTATTTGAGCCCGTTGTTTCTAAGCTCAAGAAGGCATTGAAAGATTTGGAAGAGCGTGCGGCGGATTTAGCCTTAATCATCAGTAAGTTAGGAAAGCTTTTCGTCGCCATGGACGCTTCTTTAGTGGAAGTAAATCCGCTTGGTCTCATGGCCGACGGTTCCCTTCTTCCAATAGATGCCAAGATTACGTTCGACGATAATGGGCTCTTTCGTCATCCAGAACTTCTCGATCTCCACGACCCGCGCCAGGAAGATCCACGAGAAGTAGAAGCAAAGACGTACGACTTAAGTTACGTCGGTCTTGACGGGAATATCGGCTGCATGGTGAACGGCGCTGGCCTTGCGATGGCCACGATGGATATTATTAAATTAAATGGCGGCGAACCCGCCAATTTCCTTGACGTGGGTGGCGGCGCAAGCAAAGAGAAAGTGGCTGCTGCATTTAAAATTATTCTGAAAGATCCGCGCGTCAAGGCCATTCTCGTCAATATTTTTGGCGGCATCATGCGCTGTGATGTGATTGCCGAGGGAATTCTCGCCGCGTTAGAAGAAATTGATCTTCAAGTACCGCTCGTCGTTCGGCTGGAGGGAACCAATGTTGAGGAGGGGAAGGCGATTCTTGCCAAATCCAAGGTCAAATTGATTGCAGCCGACAGTTTCGCCGACGCCGCGGTAAAAGTAGTAGGGTTAGCAAGTTAAATGAGTGGCGAAAGCAGTAAGCAGAAGGCAGAATGCAAAAACAGAATGCAGAACGCAGTAGACAGAATGCAGAAAGCAAAAAAGCAGATGGGCAGACATGGATCAAGAAATCATTTTTTCCTGCTTTCTGCTTACTGCCTTCTGCTTTCTTTTTCAAGATAAGATATGGCGATATTGGTGGATGAGAATACGAAGGTCATTGTGCAGGGAATCACGGGATCTCACGGGTCATTTCATACCAAGCAGATGCTTGAGTATGGAACGAAAATCGTTGGGGGAGTGACGCCTGGCAAGGGCGGAACGGTTTTTGAAGGTGTTCCTGTTTTTGATACAATGAAAGAGGCCGTTGCGAAGACAGGTGCGAACACAAGCATCCTTTATGTTCCTGCCAAGTTTGCGAGGGAAGCCATTTTGGAAGCCATTGAGAGCCGAATACAGCTGATCGTTTGTATTACCGAGGGAATTCCCACACTCGATATGGTAAGGGTTAGAAAAGTCCTGGAAGAAAAGGGGGTTCGCTTGATCGGCCCTAATTGCCCAGGTATAATCACACCAGGAGCATCAAAGGTAGGAATTATGCCAGGTTACATTCATAAACGGGGTCGCGTCGGGGTCATTTCAAGGAGCGGCACATTGACTTATGAGGCAGTTTGGCAGATGACAAGCCGCGGATTGGGACAATCTACCGTAGTGGGGATCGGAGGCGATCCCGTATTAGGAACCAGTTTTGTGGATTGCCTTGAGCTTTTTGAAAAAGATTCCGAAACTGAGGCTGTTGTGATGATCGGAGAAATTGGCGGTAATGCCGAAGAAAACGCAGCTGAATTCATAGAAAAGAAGGTTCGGAAGCCGGTGATTGCTTTTATTGCGGGCCTTACGGCTCCTAGTGGAAAACGAATGGGTCATGCGGGAGCCATCATTTCTGGAGGGAGTGGAACCGCCCCGGAAAAAATAAAGGCGCTTCGGCGGGTAGGCGTTACCGTTGTGGAAAGTCCTGCTGAAATTGGCGAAGCGGTTAAAAAAATAAGTTACAAGAAGTTACGTAAAGTCACGTGAAGTTACAAGAGGTTGCAATTGTAACTGATCGTAGCCTCTCGTAACGTTTCGTAACCTTCCTGTAACATAAGGAAAGAGCACATGGCACAGCGCACTTCCATTGATTATACTCGAAATGTCGATCATGCTTACGAGCAGTATCTTCTTTCCAATGAGAGGAAGGCGATGGAGGCGATCGGGCATTTTGAAGAGAAACTGCATCACAATAGTTACGTCAAGTATGGTCGTTTTACGATTCCTACTTTCTTTAAACCTCATTTCATTACTGCAAAGCAGGCGCGCCTTCTTCATTCTGTCTGTGAAAGTCTTGCACGGATGGTCGATCGCGTGACGGAGCTTTATCTTCACGAATCTGTTTTAAAGGATAGTTTTTCTCTTTCGCCTGAGGCCGAGGAATTGGTGCGCATCGATCCGGGTTATTCGCGCGTGGTCGCGATCGGGCGTTTTGACTGTGCCTTGGAGGGTGAGGATGTTAAATTTATGGAGCTCAATTGCGATTCGCCCGCCGGGATGGGATATACCGATACTTTGGAGCAGTTGCTTTTTGAAATGGATGAGTTACGAACCTTTTTTGAAGAAGTTCATGTCCAAAGAGAAGTTCGAAGCCAGAAACTGCTGGATGCTCTTTTGAGCGTTTATGAGGAATTTGGAGGCTTGGAGACGCCTCAGATCGCCATTGTCGATTGGAAGACGGTACGCACTCGGCCCGAGTTTGATGCCTTAAAGTCATTCTTTGAGGATCGGGGTTATAAGACAACGATTGCGGATCCTCGCGAGCTTCGTTACAAATCGGGCAAGCTTTATCACGGTAATTTCCGAATCGATCTCCTCTATCGGCGCGTCATTTTTAACGAGCTCTTAGAGAAAATTCGAGATGTGAACGATTTTTTGAGAGCCTACAAGGACCGCGCCGTTTGTGTGGCGAATCCCCTGCGTTCTCGGCTCGCGAGTTCCAAGGCGATCCTTTCGATTTTGACCAATCCTGCCTATGATCATCTTTTTTCTGCCAAGGAAAACGAACTGAGACATCAATACATTCCGTGGACACGGCGGATCATTGATGCCGAAAGGTTTTACGGCGGAAAGAAAATTTACCTGATCGATTTCTTAAAGGATGAAAAAGAGACGCTTGTGTTAAAACCCGCCGAAGGCTACGGTGGAAAGGATGTTACGATTGGCTCTGAGACGCGCGATGAAGAGTGGAATCATACGATTGATAAAGCCGTCAAATCAAATTGGGTCGTCCAGGAGTTTGTAACGCCTCCCATTATGAGTGTCCCTGCGATTATGAACCACAAAATTGAGTTTGCCGCAAAAAAGATTAATACAGGATGTTTCGTTTTTAACGGAGCCTATGCGGGAAGTCTCTCACGCTTAAGTGATGATAGCGTGGTGAACGTTTCTCGCGGCGGCGGTTTGGTTCCCTCTGTCGTGTGTGAAGCCGAAATCAACCGTTAATACTTATCAAATGCGGAATGGCGAATGCGGAATGTGGAATATTCAAAAAATCATTCCGAATTCCGAATTCCGAACTCCGCACTCGATTATATAGGATGATTATTGATTTCCATACCCACTTGGGCCGTTCGCGCGACGGTGCGCGACAAGATCTGCCGTCCATGCTGCTCGCGATGCGTGCGTTCGGTGTGACAAAAAGCGTCGTTTTTCCGATTGATGAAAAAAATCCAGGCCCTTCTTACGCGCGCTTGAATGCGCGAATCGCCCGTCTCGTGAAGCGCCAGCCCAATTTGATTGGCTGTGCTCGGCTTGATCCCCATGACCTCAAAGCCGCGTTCCATGAAATCGAGGAAGCGGTCAGATGCGGTTTTCGAGCGGTAAAACTCCATCCTCGTTCCGATCGATTTAATGCTCACTTGGCGCGCCCTCTTTTTGATATGATTGCGGTTAATGATCTTTGCGTTATCCTCCACACGGGACACGAACCCAATTGTCATCCCAGAGAGTGGCTTCATTTCTTTAAGATTCATCCCAAAACTTTTTTCGTACTAGCTCACTCCGGCAAGGATTTTTTTAGGGAAGCAATTGAAATTGCGAAACGCCATCGGAATGTTTACTTGGATACTTCAACCCTTTCTTACTATCGAACGGCGTTTATTTTGAAGAAGGCAGGGGCGAAGAAGGTCGTTTTTGCTTCCGACATACCTTATTCGCACCTGGGGCTTGAAATTAAAAAGTTTCAATATTTGCTTCCGCGCGCGAAGCAGAACCTCGTTTTCAGTGATAACGCAGAAAGAATTTTGCGAATGTAATATGGATATGCGTCATTGCGAGCCTGCCACACAGCGAAGCAGTGCCGCTTCGCAGGCAAAGCAGGCGGGTAAAGAGGCCGACTTGTCCGCCAAGTATTTTGGCGGGCGAAGCAATCCCCGTCTTGCCGTCAGGCAGGTTGGAGATTGCTTCGCTCACTTCTTTCGCTCGCAATGACGTCTGGCACTAAATGTTTGCACCACTAAGAAATTTTTGGTAAAGTCTCCTCGTCATGATCCCATCACCTCCTTGTTTCGCTGCTTTTAGCAGCGAAATCTTTTTAGAAAAGATGAAAGAATACGCCAATGCAACTAATTTGAATTGGTGCATTCTTTTCAAGGAGGTGATGGGATGATCTTACCAAAGAAATGTTTTCTCACGAAGGGCGTTGGTGTTCACCGCGAGAAACTTACGAGTTTTGAGCTCGCCTTAAGAAATGCAGACATCGCCTATTACAATTTGGTTAAAGTCTCCAGTATTTTCCCTCCATACTGTAGGATGATTCCTAAGGAAGTAGGTCTCAAATACCTTTCAGCCGGGCAGATCATTTATTGTGTGATGAGTGATAACGCGACGAATGAGCCGAACCGCTTAATTTCTACCTCCATCGGTGTCGCCATGCCAAAAAATCCAAGCAAACACGGATATCTTTCTGAGCATCATGCATACGGCTGGACGGAACGGAAAACGAATGACTACGCGGAAGATCTTGCCGCCGAAATGTTGGCTACGATCTCAGGCGTGAAATTTGATCCTGATTCTGACTATGACGCAAAGCGGGAGATCTGGAAGATCTCAGGTGAGATTGTCCGTACCACCGCAATCACTCAAAGTGCCGAAGGGGATAAGGACGGCCGCTGGACCTCCGTCGTCACCGCCTGCATCTTCATCGTCTGAGTCTTCAGTCCTCAGCTGTGAGCTTTCAGCAGGAACAAAAAGTTTTCTTGAGATGAGATGGAATTCATCATTTATTTTTTGGCTGACGACTGAAGACTGACGACTGAAGACTGACGACTATCTTTGGCAGGTGCCTTGGATGAATTTGCGGACGAGTTCTTTCGCTTCCGTATCGGAGATTTGCTTGGGAGGATGTTTCATCGCATAGGCTGAAATCGAAATAAGCGGCCCGCCGATTTTTCGGTCGCGCGCAAGTTTGCAACAGCGAATGGCATCGATGGCGACGCCCGCACTGTTTGGCGAATCTTCCACAGAAAGCCTGCACTCGAGCGTTACGGGGAAACCCGCAAACCCGCGGCCTTCAATTCGAAGGTAGCAGACCTTATTGTCATTCTGCCACGGAACATAGTCCGATGGACCTATATGGATGTTGTCTTCTTCAAGCGGAACGTCGAGCTCGCTTTGAACCGCAGCGGTTTTTGAGATTTTCTTGGATTTCAGGCGGTCTCGGTTGAGCATGTTGAGGAAATCCGTATTTCCGCCTGTATTGAGCTGATACGTTCGGTCAATTTTAACGCCACGGTCGGCAAATAATTTTGCAAGCGTCCGGTGTGTGATCGTAGCCCCGATTTGGGCTTTGATGTCATCGCCAACGCAAGGAATTCGCTTGTCTTCAAACCGTTTCGCCCACTTCGCATCTGAGACGATGAAGACAGGCATGCAGTTAATAAAACTCACGCCCGTTTTCAAGCAAGCTTCCGCGTAAGATTGGGTTGCTACGTCCGATCCAACTGGGAGATAATTGAGAAGAATTTCAGCACCACTGTCTCTGAGTTCCTGTTCCACATTCACCGGTTTTTTGTTTGCGACCATAAAGGTTCGATCTGCAGGATAGTCCGCCATATGGGATGAGACGCCGTCCAGAACGGGACCCATTTGTACGGTCACTTTACTTTTCGGGAGATGGTTGTGGAGTACCATCACGCAATTGGGTTTTGCGTTCAGCGCGACATCGAAGCGCTCGCCCACTTTGCGCTTATCAATATCGAAAGCGGCAACCACTTCAATATCTTCAGGCAGATAACTGCCAAGGTCGTAGTTCATGAGCCCTTGGGTATCCTGCCTTACTCTTCCGTTTTTGCGGTAGTATTCGATTCCTTGAATCAGTGAGGCGGCACAATTGCCGACGCCTGCAATAGCGACTTTGATTTTACTCAAGAAGTGCTCTCCCTTTTTTAAGCAGGTGAAGGAGTTACGACTGCGAATGGAGTCGGATTATAGCAGGTTTCAGGCCGAAATCAAGAAAAATCCCGTTTTCATATCCTCGCTTTTTGTAGCTACTTACAGCAGTTTCAGCAATGAAACTGCCTATCTTGCTATGGCGTTCAACACAGCATTTCTCCCTGTCCTTTCGGAACCGTTCGGACTGCGAAATATGAATGGTCGGATTGCTAGGCGCCGATGCGCCAGCACTACGCCGCGGGGATCTAAGGAAGATCCCCTGCGCGTATGTGTGCAGTCCTCACTGCGCAAAGGCTACGTTTTCACAGCGGAGCAGTGCTGCGAGCAGCATAGCTGCTCGGCTGCATTACCATAGAAAACGTTACGCCTTTGAGCTTCCTCCAGGACAGGGAGAAATGCTTTTATTTCGCATGTTAGCTCGTACGCCAGGGCGTTTTGCGGAGCGCCTTCACAAAAAAGAGATCGTAGACCCGATCTCTTTTTTGTGAGGCCGAGCACACCGATTTTGGTTAGGCGAACGGCCTAAAATCGGTGAGCGTCCGCCAAAAATCTGGCGAGATTCGTCCTGACGGATTTCGCCAAGTTTTGTGGCGAACAGGAGAAGCGGTGCAAAATGCCCTGGCGGGCGATGGTTAAGACAGGGCAAGTCCGAACGGTGCTGGAAGGACAGAGCGGAAATGCTGACGGCTGGTGACTTTTGTGCTAGAATGCGGCGAATTTGAGAGGTGGAAATTGCTTTCATTGAAAGAGTTCCAAGCGTTGGAGCTGCGGGTGGCTGAGATTTTGGATGCGACGCCTCATCCGAATGCCGATCGGCTTTACGTGCTCAAGATTAAGGTGGGAGACGTAGAAAAGCAAGTCGTTGCTGGAATTAAGCTGCATTACCAGCCGAATGAGCTGATTGGGAAGAAAATTGTGGTGGTGAATAACCTGGAACCCGCAGTCATTCGAGGGGTTGAGTCCAACGGAATGCTCCTTGCGGCCAGCAATGGAGAAATGCTGACCCTCGTCACGCCCGAGCGGGATATTCCATCAGGGGCTCAAGTTCGTTAACCTTCAATTCAATGGCTACCTTCAAACCCTTCCGCGCGCTCAGGTACGATCCCCGCAAAGTGGCGATGGAGCGGGTGATTGCGCCACCTTATGATGTGATTTCGAAGGAATATGAAGCCGAGCTCCACAAGCGCGATCCTTACAACGCGGTTCGACTCGAACTCGCCCAGCCGAGCAAAGCCGATCTCGAGAAGGAGGGGCGTTATCTTCAGGCGAGAAAATATTTGGACGAGTGGACTCATAGAAAGGTTCTCATTACCGAAAAAAAAGCCGGTTTTTATCTGGAAGAGATGTCTTTCCAGCACCCGTTTCAACAAAAAACACTTTCCCGGCTTGCTTTGTTCGGGCTTTTAAGACTCGAACCCTTTGAGCGCAAGATCGTTTTTCCCCATGAGAGAACACACGCTTCTCCGAAAGTAGATCGCGGAAAACTTTTGAGGGCGACCGAAACCAATTTTTCACCCGTTTTTACACTTTATGAGGACACGGCCAATCTCGTGGATCAATTCAAGGCAAAGTGCGAAACCAAAAGCCCGCTTTTTGAATTTATAGATGATCAAGCGGCTCATCATCGGATCTGGTATTTAAGTGAGGCCGACGATCTTAAGTTGGTAGAAAACGCCTTTGACCGGAAAAGGATTTTTATCGCCGATGGCCACCACCGCTATTCCACAGCGCTCCAATACGCTGAGGAAATGAGTGGAAAGGGAAGCGGCTCGGGAGATGCTCGTTGGAATTATGTGTTGACCACGCTGGTTCGCTTTGCCGATCCTGGACTTCTCGCACTGCCGATCCACCGCGTGGTTTACAATGCGATTCCAATTGAACGTGACACTTTTTTGGAAGGTTTAAAGAAGCACTTCATTTTGCATTCGGTTTCACGTTCAGTATTGGAAAAGGTGTCGGAAGGTACCATCACGGAAGGTTTTGGTCTCGCGCTTGCTGAAAATGAATGTTATCTTCTTGAACTTAAGGATCATACCATCGCACGTCAATCGATGCCTGCGGGAAAACCCGCACTTTGGTATGAACTGGATATGAATTTGGTTTCCCATCTCATTCTTGAACCTATCTTAGAGATTACAGAGCCCAAGCTGGAGTGGAATGTTTTTTATACGCCCTCCCTTGCCGAAGTATTTGAAAAAATCAAATCGAGGGAGGCGCTTTGTGCATTTGTGATTCGCCCCGTGAATTGTCAAGTGATTAAAGACATTTGCGAATCAGGTGAGCTCATGCCCCAAAAATCCACCTACTTTTATCCTAAATTTCCAAGTGGTCTTTTGATGTATCAGCATGAGTGTTAATACAGACAAATTAACGTAACGAAATATGGCCGTATTCGTCTTCGTGGGGGCGTGACATGTTTTACGACAGGTTCAAGCAATGGATCAAGAGCATTTCATGGGCGAGCCACTGGCTCAGCAATCTTTATCGCCCAGGAGCACATAAAAGCTGGAAGTTGAGCCTCGGATCAAAATCAGTTGTTGTATCAATTCCCATTACTTTCATTTTTCTGTGGACAGTTTCAATCCTTTTCGTTTTCTTTCTTTTCGTTGATTTGAAGCCTCAAGTTACGGAAAGTTTTTTCTTCTCGAGTGATGACCCTCAGTTTAGGGACGATCGGCTGATCTCAGAGATTTTTCCCCAGCCGCCCCAGTTGGTCATCAGTGTCAAAGGTGACATCCGTTCCGAAGCCTACACGGATCAAATCAAAGCGCTCTCCAATGAATTAGAAGCTCTTGACGAGGTGTTTAGCGTTCAATCCTTAAGCCATGGCCCTGATGATTTTGAAGACGCGCTTGAAAGTCCTTTGTGGAAGCGCGTTTTGTTTTCCGAAGACGGCAAGGCTTCGTTTATTTCGGTTTTTGTTAAGGAGGTTCCTTCAGAAATTCTGGTTCCCAAAATCGAAGATGTGACCAAGAAATATTCGGATCCGACCTTTGAAATAACGATTTCAGGACCGCCCTACATCATGGAAAAGATACGAAGTTACCTCTTGCGCGATTTTAAGGTTTTTAGTCTCACAGCGTTTGTCATTTTTAGTGTTGTGTTCTTGTTGATTTTTAGGTCCTTCCGCATCTTCTTGGGAACGCTCATTGCGTGTACCAATTCGAGCGCCTTAACGCTGATTCTAGCCCGGTTCCTTGGAATTCAGATTGGTCCGCTGACTGCAAATTTATCCACCATTGTACTCGTCTTGACGTTATCGCACATCGTATTTCTCACGTTTAATTGGAAACGATTTTGTAAAGAAGGGGATCCGGAACATGAGGGGAATCGCATTCCTCAAGCGGTGGAATTTACGCTGAGTCCGTCTTTCTGGAGTATGGCGACCACGGCGCTTGGTTTTTTGAGCTTGCTTTTTGTGCCGGCAACTCCGCTCAGGCACCTGGGCATTGCTGGTTCTATGGGGACACTGGTTTCATTTGTGCTTACCTATTTAATTTATCCGTGGTTTTTGACCTTGGAAGTTCCTCATTTACCCAAGCAGGAGATTCTTCAGGCAAAATCTCGATCCGGTGGATTTGGGTCCTGGTTTCAAAAAGAGCATGGACTCCTTGTTTTAACGCTGACTTTGTCAGCCGTGGTGCTTTCAAGCGGTCTTTTGTTAATTGATACCGACCCCAGCCTTTTCTCCTATTTCAAGAAAGGAGGCGAGTTGCGGGAGGGACTTGAGTATATTGACCGAAATGGCGGAAGCAGTCCATTAAAACTCCTCATCGTGGATCGGGAACTAGAAAAATTTACAACGACCGAGGGATATAAAAGACTTTGGGACCTGCATGAGACATTGGAACAAGATCCCGATGTGGGGAATGTAGTTTCCTTGCCCATCATTTTGGCTGAGGCAAAACGCTCGCCCCTTACCCTTTTTTTGACTACGGGGTGGCTTGTGGACATTATGGAAAGTCCGCGGTTTGGAGAAATCGCAAAGTACTTTATCACAGAGGACCGCAAGAAGACTTTGTTTCTTCTCAGGATGAAGGAAACCTCTCGTCAAGAGCCCAGGCTTCGGGTGGTCGAGCGAATCAAGAATGCAGTCCAAAATAAAGGTTTTGCGCCTGCGCTGGTGGGCGGCGTCTATCTTCTCCAAGGGACGCTTGCGGCGCTTCTTCACGAGAGCCTTATTTCAGGTCTTGGGCTTTTGATCGTTACCTTTACTATTTTGGGGTGGCGACTTTCGCGCTCGGTTCCCATTGCTTTAGCGATGTTGATTAGTTTGGCGGTGATGCCTGCAATGATGCTCGGGGTGATTGGTCACTTGGGAATTCCCTTGGATGTCATTTCGGCGCCGGCACCGAATCTTGCGATTGGAATGGGTGTAGATTCTATGATTCACGTGCTCAATTTTGTGAAGCGTTTTCGTCGCGAAAAACACGGGGATGGAGGACAAGCATGGATTAAAGCACGGCTTTCCATGTGGCGGCCTGTTTTGTCGTCAGCAACTTTAGTCTCGACGGGCTTCGGCATTTTTATCCTTTCCACATTTCCGCCGACTCAAAGGTTTGGATTTTCCGTGGTTCTAGGAACCGTGATCGTCCCCTTTGTCGCCCTACTCGTACTGCCGTGGACGGCAGCTCGGTTTGTTAAAATTAAAGAGGAAATGAACGACGTTTTTCTTGAAGGTAAGCATGGAGAAGATCTTCAAAGAGATATTCAGGATTTTTAACTTTCCTAGCTCTTCGAAAGTGGTAAAATGTTTGCTTAGATTTAAGGAAGGCAGGTCCTATGCCTGGATTATCTGTTTTTACCTTTAATTCTAATACGGCGTGGATTCATGCCGGCGCTGATTTGATCATGGCCTCTGCTTATTTTCTTGCCTTCTTATTGATCATTCGTTTCCTTCAGAAAAGGCGCGACTTCATCAGATATCGATGGAGCGTTGGCGCCTTTGGAATTTTTCTCGTTTTGGCGGGTTCCCTCCATATCCTTGCCATCTGGGCGCCCTGGTATCCGCTTTACGGTGTGCAGGGCATCTTCAAGTTAATCACCGCCACCGTTTCTCTCCTTGCAATCAGTCTTCTGATTTGGCTCCTTCGAAAAGCGGTTTCGATTCCGGGGCCTGAGCAAATCAAGGAGAGGATGCACGAACTCAAGACTCAGATCGTAGGTCATCAGAGAATTCAAAGGGAGTTGGAGAAGGCACGGGAGGAAGTTAAAACCACACTTCAGGAAAGAACACAAGATTTGTTTGACGCGAATCAGGCGCTAGAGCGGCAAATTGAGGAGCGAAAGCATTTGGAAGAGGAATTCCGTTTTTTGCCGGAATTGATGAGGGAAATTGCCGAAGCGGGTGATTTTCTCTCCGCTTTGGAAATGGCGCTTCGGAAAGTTTGTCAGCTGACCGGCTGGGATTATGGAGAAGCTTGGACACCGCGCGGCGACGGAAAAGCTTTGGAATTTAGTTCCGCGTGGCATCGCTCTGATGAGTGGAAGGAGTTTCGTCAAATCAGCCAGGAGCTGAGATTTCCGCCCAAATTGGATTTGCCGGGACGTGTCTGGGTTTCGAAGCAGCCTGAGTGGATGCAAAATGTGAACGCGCAAACGGCTAAAAGCTTTACTCGATTTTCAATGGCTCAAGAATTTGGCATTCGGGCTGCCGTAGGGATTCCTGTGCTCGCTCAGGGTCAAGTGGTAGCTATTTTGGTTTTCTTTACGCGGGAATCTCGGCGTGAAGATGGGCACTTGATCCATCTTGTTTCAGCCGTCGCAACCTATTTGAGTTCCGTCCTCCGAGAAAAGTCTGCAGAGGAAGCACTTAGGGCAGCCCATGAACAACTGGAGGTGCGCATCAAGGAACGCACCGAAGAACTTACGAGAATCAATCAGGCCTTGGAGCGTGAAATTGCCGAGCGCACTTTGGCCGAGGAATCCCTCCGCTACTCGGAAAAAAATTATCTCACGCTCGTCAATTCCATTGAGGGTATCGTTTGGGAGTATGACCTTCAAAGCACAAAATTTACATTTGTGAGTGAACAGGCAGAGAAAATTCTTGGTTATCCGGGAGAACTTTGGTTTTCAGAACCCGCGCTTTGGCAAAATCATGTTCACGGCAGGGATCGCGAAAGAACACTGTCGTTCCGCGCCCGCGTCGCGAGCGAAAAAAGAGATGACCAATGTGAGTACCGTATGGTTTCTGCCGACGGTCGGGTCATTTGGTTTCGCGATATGGTGACCGTCGTTTTGGAAAATTCTGACGCGGTCAAGCTCAGAGGCGTTATGGTGGACATCACGGAGCAAAAGCGGGTTGAAGAAGCACTCAATCGAGAACGGAATTTTGCCTCCGCTGTTTTGGACACGGCGGGCGCTCTGGTCATGATTTTGGATACAGAGGGGCGCATTGTGCGTTTTAATCGGGCGTGGCAGCAAATTAGCGGTTATACATTAGATGAAGTAAAAGGAAAATGCTTTTGGGATCTCTTTTCGGTTCCGGAAGAAGTGGGAAAGATCAAAGCCATTTTCGCAAGGCTTTTGGCAGGCCAGTTTCCGACCGCCTATGAGAGCTATTTGATTGCAAAGGAAGGCAACCGGCGCGTGATTGCTTGGTCCAATACCGTTTTGCTAAATAAAGATGGCTCCGTCGATCACGTGATCGCAACCGGAATTGATGTGACAAACCGCATGGAAATTGAGCAAAAACTTAAGGAAGCGGTTGCCAATTTAGCGCATTCCAACGAAGAACTGGACCGCTCAAGCCGGGAGCTTAAAGAAGCCAATGAGAGGCTCCAAAAGATGGATGAGATTAAATCTCAGTTCATATCAGCCGCCTCGCATGAACTGAGAACGCCGCTCACTTCCCTAAAAGGCTATGTCGAGACAGTTCTCCAGGGTGAGGCGGGTCCCATTAATCCGAAGCAAAGAGAATTCTTAAACTATGTCAAGGAATCTACCGACCGCCTTCACCGTCTTTTGAATGAGCTCCTCGACATTTCAAAGATCGAATCGGGACAGGTGAAAATGGTCATGGAACTGACGAATCTCAGGAATCTTTTACGAGAAGAGATTATGGTGTTCAAGCCTCAGGCGGAGGAAAAGCAAATCTCCCTTTTCTTAGAGGTGGACAACAAACTGCGTTCTGTTTACTGCGATGCGGACAAAATCCGTGAAGTGATGGATAATTTGCTGAGCAATGCCGTTAAGTACACGCCAAAGAATGGGAAAGTGACCATTCATGCGCGCAATCATAACGCCGGCGGCGTTCAAATCGATATGGAAGATACGGGAATCGGGATTTCAGATCACGATTTGCCGAGAATTTTTGAGCCGTTTCAACATATTGAGAAGAACGAAACGGACAATGAGGAAAGTACAGGCTTAGGACTGACATTGGTAAAGAAAATTGTGGAGACGCATGAGGGTGAAATTCGTGTCAAGAGCGAAGAGGCAAAGGGTTCTACCTTTACGATCGTCTTGCCGCTTGGCCACCGGTCGAGCGACGTGGGCAAAAGCAGTTGGGTGATGACACCGTGAGAAAAACAGTTTTGATTGTTGATGACGATCAAAAGATCGCAGAGCTGATCGAGTTTCGCCTAAAGAATCAAGGTTACACAACGCATTGCGTTTACAATGGTGCAGATGCCATTGAGTATGTCAAACGCGAGAATCCGGTTCTGGTCATGCTTGACATTCGTTTGCCCGACATAAATGGAGTTGAAGTGTTAAAAGTGATCGTCCAAGATTATCCCAATTCCCACGCCATTATGATTAGCGCCCATGCGGACGTAAAAGTCGCTGTCGAGTGTATGAAGTTGGGCGCTTATGATTTCATCGAAAAACCTTTAGCGTTTCCAGAACTGGATGCCAAAGTGAAACATGTCTTCAATCAATTCCTTCTCCAAGAGGAAGTATCGATGCTTAAGAAGGAGTTAGGCGAGAAATATAAATATAAGAGCATCTTGGGAAAAAGCGAGAAAATGAGAAAGGTGTTTCAAGCCGTTGATCTGGCCGCAAAAAGCGATGTGAACGTGTTGATCGAAGGTGAAAGCGGTACGGGAAAGGAGCTCGTAGCACGAGCCGTTCATTTTAATGGGCCGCGTAAGGATCGACCTTTTGTTGCGGTGAATTGCGCTGCGATTCCGGAACATTTGCTTGAGAGCGAGCTGTTCGGTCACGAGAAAGGCGCTTTTACAGGCGCTATTTCTAAGAAGATAGGCAAGTTTGAGCAAGCCCACGGCGGCACGATTTTCCTGGATGAGATTGGCGATTTGCCCCAAACGCTGCAAGTCAAGTTGCTCAGAATTTTGCAAGAGCGCGAAGTGGAGCGCGTCGGAGGAAGCGAAGCCATCGCCATTGACGTCCGGTTTATTGTAGCGACCCACAGAGACCTGAGTAAGTTAATTGCGGAAAATAAATTTCGTGAAGATCTTTATTTTCGCGTTAATGTTTTTCCGATTCAGATATCGCCATTGCGTGAGCGAAAGGAAGATATTCCTGAGTTGCTGCGCTACTTTGTGAAGAAATACCACCGCGGCCGTCGGCCGTTTCATGTTGAAAAAGGCGCTTTAGATAGACTCATGGATTATTCTTGGCCTGGCAATGTTCGTGAATTTGAGAATTGCGTGGAGCGATTATTACTGATTAAAGGTGAAGGCAGTCAAATCACCGAATCAGATATTGATTCACTGGATCTTTGGAAGAATCAAATGGTTGCAAGAGATGCCGCTCAGGAATGGCGTGATAAAGAGAAGATGCAAGATGAGACCGAAAGAGACTTACTTGAAAAAACGCTTCGTGAATCGGGCGGGAATGTGACCGAGGCTTCCAAACGGCTCCAGATGAGCCGCGATACGTTCTACCGTAAGATGAAAAGGTACTCGGTTCAAAGAAAAGCCCTTGCTTAGGGCTCCTGCTAATGCTTCGACAAGCTCAGGACGGTGAGCGAAGTCGAACCGTTGCCAATTTCAATTAAGTCGAACCACTAAAGTATTTTCCTTCATCCTAAGCTCCTCCCTAAAAGGTTGTCTACTCATTGTCTTAACTGTCCTGCCCATCTGACAGATTGTTCGGTTTAGCCGTATTTCAAATTCGCCCGCCTTATTTTCTTAACTGTCCATCTAGCTTGCACTTGAGGCTTTTACAGAGACTTGGCATGCCATTTGATTAGTTAGAAACGGATGGACCAAGTGTCCATTTTTAAGAGATGAACAGAACGATTCTACCAATTAAGAGGAGGCTAGAAAATGAGAAACTATAAACTGATCATCGTGATGCTCATCTTGGGACTGACCTTGCTCCAAGGGACTGCGATGGCTGAAATGATTCAAGGAACTATTGCAAGTCTGGATCTTGCAGCCAGCATGCTCACGATCACACGCATCAGTCCTTCTACAGGTGCGGAGGAAAGTTTAGAAGTGGCCCTTTCACCTGAAGTGACACTGAAAGGTTTAGGTTCCCTAGAGGAACTTAAAACAGGCGACGAGGTGACCGTGGAAGCTTCGCAGGATGAGTCCGGGAAGTTTCAGGCTACGGCCATTGAGGTTTCGAAGCCAAGCGAAGGTCCCAAGCTTAGGTGAAGCCCTAAGTGAAACCACGGGAACTTAAAGAGATCGCCCTCCCTTTTAAGGGCCCGTGGACACGAAAGGCCGCGGGTGCCCTCAGCCCGGTCGGGGCTGAGGACTCCGCGGTTCACATGAGGAAACAATACGATGAAAAAGCATGTTTTAGTGGTAGATGATGAGCAACCTATCCGAGAGCTTCTAAAGTTTAAGCTCGCGAACCGAGGTTATGAAGTCGCTACGGCAAAAAGTGCAGATGAGTTTTGGCAAACTGCTTTGGGTTCTCAATTTGATCTGATCATTCTGGATATATGGCTTAAGGGAAAATTAGGCACCGATGTGTATTGCGATCTTCTCGAATTTGGCTTGGATAGAAAGATCCCGGTTGTTTTTGTGACCGCTCTGGCGGAGGACTTTCCGCCGTCACACGTCAAGTCAGGATCCCAATATGCGATTTACGGCAAACCCCTTGACCTTGATCGGTTAATCCATGACATTGACGTACTTTTGGCGCCCGGAG
>JACQQP010000164.1 GCA_016206945.1 Candidatus Omnitrophota bacterium
ACGGATCATGGATTGCGAGAAGGCAAACTTTTTCCGCAAAAGATGATCACAAAATTTGAGGAACTTTCCGACGCCTTTGTACCGCCCTCTGCGACGTTAATTCGCAAGTCGCTGATTGACGAAGTGGGCGGTTTTGATCCTCAATATAGTGTTTCTACCGATTTTGATTTATGGTTAAAATTGTGGCAACGCTGTCACGTTGCTCCTATCGATAAAGTTCTCGTGACAACGGTGATGGACGGGAGGGATCATGCAGGGCAGGATGAAATCAAAGTAGGCATTGAGACGGCCAAGATAGTAAAAAATTTAAAACTGGTTCCCGAATGCCGCAACCGAAAACCACTTCTAAGAAAATGGATTGCATTGCGGTTTTATCTTGTGGGCCGTCGATATTTGGATGCGCGCAGTTATTTTCAAGCAACGAAATACTTTATCAAAGCAGTCTTAACAGAACCCCTGATCGGATGGGTCGTGCGACGGCCTGAAGAGCAAGGATGCGTCGCTTTATTAAAGCGCGTATTGATCGCTTATGCTGCGATTCCTGCTTGTCTTCTGAAAGGGCTCATTCATGGCCGACGATAGGAGAAACATGAACATCTTATATTTAACTCCAACGCTTCCTTATCCGCCGAATTCAGGCGGCCATAAGCGTTCGCTCCTTTTGCTTAAGGCTCTTGCGAAACAGGGCGAGGTCACGCTCGTCTCAAGCGGCAATCCTATGGCCGATCGTTTGAGCGCGGATGCGCTCGGGGAACATTGCAAACGTGTTCATCTCATCGATTCCAAAAAATTCGGGCCTCACAGCAAAGATAACGCTCGGATTGGGTTCGTGGAACGTCTCAGAAGACTGATTTCTTGCGAGCCATGGGTGGTTGAAGACTATTTTACTGAAGAATTTAAGAGTGCGTTGTTATCGGTCAGGCCAGAGCAGTATGACGTGATTGTGATTCGATATATCAATGTCGCCTACTGTTTTTTGAAAGAAGCTCGGTGGAAAGTTTTGCGCGACCGAATGATTGTGGACGTAGATGATATTTGGATTCAGATGGAAGAGCGGAGATTGAAAACGCTTGGATTTGGTTACGTCAAAATCCGCCATATGATTGAAGTTTTTTTTCTTCGCAATTTGTACAAAAAATTAAGGCGTGTACGCGCTTGTTTCGTGGTTTCGGAGAAAGACAGGGACTATATGGTCAATAACAAATTCGCGGACCGTGTCTTTCTTCTTCCCAATGTGTTCGAGGTGAATGGATCTTGCTCCCTGGAAGAAAGAAGAGACGGTGTGCCCGAGATGCTTTTTTGCGGTGTGTTGAGTTATCCACACAATGAAGAAGGAATTATCTTTTTTTGTAAGGAGATTTTTCCACGGATCAGAGAGCGAATTTCAGATGCGAGACTGACGATTGTCGGAAAAAACCCGACCGAGAGAATCATGGATCTCAGTCGTATCCCCGGCGTTTCCGTGGTAGGTCCCGTTCCTTCTATGGAACCTTATTATGAGAAGGCAAAAATTTCACTCGTACCGCTTCTGAATGGGGCGGGGACAAGGGTGAAAATACTCGAGGCAATGGCGTTTGGAAGGCCGGTTGTATCGACTTCCATCGGTGCAGAAGGGCTTGAGGTAACGGACGGGGAACATATCTTGATTGCAGATGATCCTAAAACTTTCGCCGATGCTTGCATTGAACTCCTGAAAAATGAAGGAGAAAGAAAACGCGTCGCGTCGAATGCGTTCAAGCTTGTAAAAGAGAAATATGATCCAGGCGTATTCTATGAGGGTGTCGATGAAGCATTCGAATTCATCAAGAGGAATGATCATGGTCGACGTTAGCGTGATTCTTTGTACCTATAACCGAGTCGGCTATCTCAAAGAAGCCATTGAGAGTGTCGTGGCACAGACCTTTACTGATTGGGAACTCATTTTGGTGAACGATGGTTCTACCGATGAAACGGAAGAAATGGTCCGTCCTTATCTTAAGTCCGAGCGAAGGATTCGCTATTTTAAGAAGAACAACGAGAGTTGCTCAGCATCGGCTCGAAATTATGGTCTTTCTCATGTAAGAGGCAAGTACGTTGCTTTTCTTGATGACGATGATCGCTGGTTACCGAAAAAATTGGAACTCCAGGTGAATTTGATGGAGTCACGTCCAGAGATTGGCTGGTGCTATACGCGTTTTCAAATTTATCTTGAGGAGGAAGGAAAGCTCAAACCGACAAAATCGTTTCCTGAATTTTTGCCAACCACATTTGAAGAACTTTTTAGAGCGTTTGTTCCTCCTTCAACTGTATTAATGCGAAAATCATGTTTGGATCAAGCGGGCTGGTTTAATCCGAAGTTTCGGCACTCCGAAGATTTCGATATGTGGCTGAGATTTGGACAGCGGTGGCCCGTCGCGCCTATTGATGAGGTTTTGGTGTTTACCGTGATGGACGAGCGGGAACATGGAGGCAAGGATCCTCTTTTGGTCCATAAAGCGACGAGCGAAATTCTAAAGAATCTAAAACTTTTGCCAGCTTACCGGCACCGGAAACGGTTGGTGATAAGTGAAATTGCAAGACGCATATACGAAAGCGGCCGCATTTATCTCGACGAGGGCAAATATTTGCAAGCTGCTGTTTATTTTGCGCGTGCGCTTTGGACGGATCCACTCGTAGGTCTTGCCGTGCAAAGGCCGGGGGAGCAGGGTTTCCTTCAACTAGCGTCGCGTG
>JACQQP010000142.1 GCA_016206945.1 Candidatus Omnitrophota bacterium
AATTTAAATCACCCTATGAAAACGCCGCGTCTGAGGCTCTGCCTCGTATTCACTTTACTGGCCGCAGTATACACCAAAACTGCGCTCGCACAAAGCTGCCCCAGCGCCACCTTGAAACAAAACTCGAACTTCAATCAAAGCGCTGGGACTGTCATGACTTCCAATAAATACAATCATAATTCCTCAATGGTGAGTCATGGCTGGGAACCGATCGCGCGGCTTCCCCTCCAAGGCGAAACACAATTCGTCGCAGTAGACCCCGGGAATTCGAATGCCTTGTTTATCGGAATTAACGGCAAATTGTATGCTTCTTTCAATCAAGGTAAGGACTGGAAGCAATTACTTGGCCTTGGCTGGGACACAAAAATGAATCGACTCTATTTTGATGACGATCGAATGTTCTTGCTCACTTCCGAAGGATTGTACGAGTCACGCAATCAAGGAAACAAGTGGAACAGAATCTTTCGCGGCCAAAAAGCGGAAAAAAACGCACTCAGTTTGAGCCGTGATCCGTACCATAAAAAAATACTCTATCTTGGTACAGAAGGCGGGCTATTTCAAAGTCAAGACAATGGCCGCACCTGGCGCAAAGAAACCAATGAACTCGCAAGACAGTTCATTCACACGCTTGAAGTAGACCGCGAGAACAAAGAGGTTTTTATCGCAAGCGAAAAGGGACTTTACCGGGCGATTCCGCGCAGGAAACGCCTTGATCTCTTATATGTCACTCACAGGCGGTCGACGCCAGACGAAATTGAAGCTAAGACAGCCGAGGTAGCTAACGAACTTGATCTAGAAATACCAACCGAGCGCGGCGGGATACAGGCGATTGTCATCACCCATGATCCCTTTCCCGTGGTAGCGATTGGGACAGGAAATGGAGTTTTTATAAGTGAAGATGAAGGAAACCATTGGGAACGTCTTCCGCTGAGCGGGCTTCGCAGCAAGCAAATTCTTGATCTTGTCTATTCCATAACGCAAGAAACCTATTTCGCATCTACGGATGAGGGAGTCTACATCTATCATCCAGCCCAAAAAAGTTGGAATAAATTGCAAGATGGACTCCCGCTTGTACAGGTGAATCGCCTCGCCATTGTTCCACATGAACCTGAAACACTTTACGCAGCTACGAGCGAGGGGCTTTATCAAATTATTCTCGGCCCCGAAATCGAGCACCCGGAATTCATTCCTACAATTCCTGAAAGCCGGTGGAAATTGGCACACGCTCTTTTCGCCGAAGAACCCACCATCGCCGCAATTCAAAAACAAGCCATTCGATACGCCAATGTAAGCAATTGGAAAACGAGGCGCTGGCAGTGGGCGTCTCGATTCCGCGCGCTCATTCCGACGCTTTCCGCTGGAAAAAGTTTTTCAACAAGTGACACGATTGATTTGGATCGAGGAGGATCGAACGACCCTGACCGTTACATTATTGGCCCACCAGATCAAAGTAAAAGCTGGGACTTTGATCTCAATTGGAACTTGTCCGATCTCATTTGGAATTCGTCTCAAACTTCAATCGATTCGCGCGAAAAACTCATGGTCGAATTGAGGGAAGATATTCTAAGCGAAGTAACGCGCCTTTATTTCGAAAGGCGGCGGGCTCAAGTTGAATTCATTCTAAGGCCGCCTGCAGATCCATTAGATCGTACTCATGAACTCCTTAGGATCGAGGAACTGACGGCAAGCATCGACGTTTCAACGGGCGGTTACCTCACAAAAGAATTGAACAAGCTTTATTCCGAGCATCCCGAGTTCAAAGAACTATGGCAGGTTCAGATCAGCTAACATGCGCCCGCGTCGACTTGGCCCGCAACCAGAAGATTGGAAGTCGCGGCTTGAACATTGCCTTGAAACCGGCATCTTCGACTGGCAAGAGCTGGCCCATCTTGATTTCGAAAACATCTTCGAACTTACTCATAGAAGAAACCTGGCTCGAGTGATAAAATATGACTGGGAAATTAGGCAAGAATAAACGCAAACGCCTTGCGGGAGTTCTTGCAAGTTGCGTCCCAATTACCTTAGGTACAATTTTTGTAAGCAACTTCTTTAAAGAAGGTGGTCTTGGCTTTCGAATTGCAAGCCTTGTACTAATCGCGCTTTGCGTTCTTTGTTCTGTTGTGCTTGAGCCAGAGGAGGAGTAAATATCATGGGATGGTTCCTAGCGGCGGTTGCAGTTATATGCCTTATGGCTATTGTTATGATGGTTATTGATTACTTCGCGCGAAAACACGACGACAAAAAATCATAGATCGTAAGTCTTCTTTCCTCATTTCTCCAGCGCGAACGCGGCTCCGGCCGCCTTCCTCAGCGAGGCGAAAACGTCCCGTCAAGATGGTGTATCTTCAGGCGTATCATCATTTGACATCACCTTACATTTTCTATAAGCTGAGGCATCGGGAAGTTTTTATAAGGTGTTCCCGATGCCTCATCCCAGCGCACCTTTACGGTGCGCGTGGGATTACCGATTGGTAACCCTATGCCAGCTTCATGGATCTTCCAATCACAAAGTTTAATGAAGCTGGCTAGGGTGAGGGGTCGAAAACTCCC
>JACQQP010000143.1 GCA_016206945.1 Candidatus Omnitrophota bacterium
GCACGAGGGCGGCAATGCTGAGCAGAATGCCGATGCCGTGCGTAATGCTGTTTGCGATTTCTTCGCCAATGCTCTGGTTATCAAAGAGACGGACTGCATCTACGTGGTCCTTAACTTTATTTTCTGAAGTTGATTTATTCATATATTACGCGTTGGGAAGAATGGTGCAACCTCATCTTTTATAGAATACCACATCCTAAGTTATTTCGGCTGTTTTCCTCAAGTTTTGAAACGCAGACCCCGATAATCTCACCTTAAAAGGGTGGGTTTTGAAAATAAAGATTGACCTATGGATGGAGTGCTGTAAAATATTTTTCGCGATTGTTAATTTGAAGTAAAGCTTGAAGGTCAGGAAGAAATAAATTCGTGATGCCGTGAGCTTAATTGACTTGAGCTTACGGCTTTTTTATTTTTTTGAAGGCCTCCTTTGCTTCCTAGAAAGGAGAAAAGATCATGGTACAAGGTACTGTAAAATGGTTCGATAGCGCTAAGGGTTTTGGATTTATCACGCCCGAGAATGGCGGAAAAGATGTATTTGTTCATCATACCGCAATTCAGGGTCAGGGATACAAAAGCCTAAACGATGGCGACAACGTTCAGTTCGAAGTTGTCCGCGGACCAAAAGGCGATCAAGCCCAAAACGTTTCCAAACGTTAAGCTTGTTCTGTAGAAGAACCCCCCGCTTTCATTAGGGACGGGGGGTTTTTTCTTTTTAGGGACTATGTAGTAGGAGTCATGGTGTTAAAAAGTGGTTTTCGGTTTTCCAATTTTAGGCTATGATTCTCATCAAACAGCGAGATTTTTCATTTTAAACGATGTCTGCCACGTTGGTCGCATCGCATGAACAGTCGATATAAGAAGATGCTTGTAGGAATGCAGGCAAAGGACAAAAGGTCGCGCAAGAAGCGAGCCGAAAAATGGTTTCTCTACATCTTAAGATGTAACGACCTTTCACTTTACACGGGGATTGCCAAGAACGTTGGCAGGCGCTTCAAAATGCACTTAGAAGGAAAAGGAGCACGGTACACACGAATAAAGCGTCCGCTTGAGTTGGTCTATCAGGAGTCGTGCAAAACGAGAACCGAAGCTCTCATCCGTGAATGTGCCGTCAAGGCACTCCCCAAACGCAAAAAACTTGCTTTGATCGAAGGATGTCACCACAAAAAATCAAAATAGGGAGCAGAACAGAATGACCGGTATCGTTAGTTTCATTTTGCGCGGGAGCGGCTATGCAGAGAAATAAGACTTTCTTTCTCACTCTGGTTTTGATTTGCTTTGTCATCGCGGCGCGGGCTCAAGCGGCGACGGTGACCAATAATGGAAACATTACAGTTCGAGTCCAGTACAAAACTCCGGATGGGCAATACGAAGATCTGGGTTATGTAAAGCCCGGGGAAACTGTTGATGTGCCGGGTGGTGTTGAGAAAGTCAGAATCGTGCGCGATCCCGGAGAGTGGGCTCAGCCACTAAAGCCTGGAGAAATCCTGGAGGTTGAGGTTAAAGAAGGCGATAAGACTACGGGCAAGATGACCTGGTACGGTGACAAAGTTTTCTTTGTCGAGCTTACGGAAGGATCTCCACCCATCGTAGCTATGGGACCAGTGACCCATGCCGAACCTGTCAAAGAAGAACCAAAACCCGAAACGAAAACCGAAGTTAAGACTGAGCCAACGCCAGAAACCAAGCCTGAAGATAAACCTACAGAACAACCGACGACATGGCCGTGGTACGGCGGCCCATGGGATTTCTTTTTCCCGTTCATGCTTGTGATCATGTGGCCTTTTTTGATTTTGATGTGGTTCAGGCACTTTATGCGGCCCGGTTACTATATCCAAGGCGAGTGGGTCGAAGCCCCGCGCCTCGGTTGGGGCTGGGGATGGCGCCACTACGGTGAAAACGGCGGCGGCATGCCGTGCGGAATGTTTGGCATCTTGGCCGGGCTTGTTTTTGGCCTCGCGCTGGGTGGAATGGCGCTTTGGGGACAGTCTTACGCTGCAAACGGAGACGGTTACGGTTTTTTTCCGCTTTTTAAGAAGGATCTTTACTCGTTTCCAATTTTTATCTTTCAGTTTTTGCCATGGTCTTACTTAGGGCAGCCGGACGCCTTGTTTATTTTTCTTTTTTGGGTCATCCTTTGTACCCTGTTTGGCGGAATAGGAGGTCTGGCGCCCTTTAAGTGGCTTTACGGCGCGCCGTGCATTGTCGCGGTCGTTATTTTTCTTTTGTTCATGCGGGGATGTTCATGTGCCGCACCGTTCGCTTTTGACGGCGGTTATGATGGCGGCGCGCTTTATCCGCCTGCCTTTGGGACGCTTTTCTTCCTTCCGATTCTCTTTGAGGCCTTTTTCGACCTGGTTGATCCCTATTATGAATTGTATGAAGAAGAGGAAGAGGACCCGTGGTGTGCCTTTAAAGATTTTTTTAGAGGAAATCCTTTGCCGCTACTTTCTTTCTTGGCTTTTTGGTTCGGCGGTGCCGGGCTCGGCCTTGGCTATGCGTATGGGTGGGGAGGAGCGAATGGCGATGGTTTCGCCCGGCCTTTTCATGATCTGCCGCTCATGCTCGGGCTTAATTTTCTTCCGCCGGTGCTTGTGATTATTATGTTCTGGATGTTTGTTTCGGGCACGATTGTGTCGTCGTTTTGTGCAGGGAGACAGCGCTTTTTATTTTATTCCTCCTTGATCGCCGCCTTTCTTGCGCTTGTTTTTCTCATGGGCGGAGATTACCCGCAGCGCCAGCTGGATTTTTATCGCCCGCAAGTTTCGTATGAGTTTCGACATCCGTATGTGGATTTACAAGTTCCAAAAGAAGAGATTGGTTTTCAATACGTAGATGAATTTAGGCGCGCACTGGGTTCGGGAAGTTCAGAAGTCTCGGGCAGGGAACTTCAGGTCGATCAGCGTGAGAGGCGTCAGATCCGTTACGAGTGGTAATGCGTAATTAAGCGCATCGGAAATTCTTACTTAAACCAGCTCCCAATCCAATTGATGATACGCTGAAACACGCCAGGTTCTTGCGGTGGTGGGGTGGTTTGCGATTGCACAATAGCACTTGTCCCCTCGCTGACTACCATTGTTCCCACTTGGCTCGCCGTCGTGGGGCTCGGAGCTCCAGCAGTGACAACGCTCGTCGCTGCTTCCGTAAACTCCGCCGCTGTTTGGGCGCGGTCCCCCACGCCTTCATTAATCGCTTGGGTTCGAGCAGCTTCCTGATCACTTGCGAGAGGATCAGAAGTTTTATCTCCAAAGAGAAGCGTGCCCCATCTTTGAAATATGTCCTGTCCTTGTTGACTGCCTCTTTCTCGAACATTGTCAACCGCTCTCTGGAAAGCTTCCCCGCGCTCTTCTGTCTGCGACGGCTGCATCTGCATATTCTCGTCCGCAAATAAGGCTGTAGGAAACGGTAATAAAAGCATCACATACGTTACGACGCTGACGAATTTTCTTCCCATTATTTGATCCTTTCCATTTGGACCCTTAGTTCGGCAAGTTTCTTGTTGCCGTTGGCAAGGTCACAGTATAGCATACACGGGAGCAAAATACGGAAGTCCATTAATGAAAAAGTGGATGTTAGTTTTGAGCGCGATCGTTGCTGCCGTTTTTCTTTTTGAAACAGGGTGCGTTACCTCAGACGATCCTGATAAGCGAAAAAAGCGGGCTTTGGCGGGTGGGGCCACAAGCACTGCGCTCGGAATTGCAACGGGTGTGGGCGGTCCCATTTTGGCTGCCCGCGCCGCCCTCGGCGCAGCAGGCCGTGTGGTTACTGGAGATACCATGGATGCGATTAAAGCTGAGGACAATGAAGGAAGTGAGCAGCCTGCTGAGGCGTATGTAAAATGATGAGCCCCGACCAAAGAACTATGAGTGCCCGGCCCCTCGCGCATCGATCCATTTGGGTCAAAGAAGAGCGCCAGACCGTCGTTCAAATCATTGATCAGCGATTTCTTCCTCACAGGTTTGTCGTTGAGGATCTTAAGAGCGTTCGCGATGTCGCCTCAGCCATTCGAGAAATGCATTTGAGGGGTGCACCGCTGATTGGGGTGGCGGCTGCTTTTGGGATGTACTTTGCTGCTCGCCAAGCGCGGCCCAAGTCGTGGAATGAAGATGTAGAGCGCTCTGGAGAAAAACTCAGGCAAACAAGGCCCACCGCGGTTAACTTGGCATGGGCCGTTGACAAGCAACTCAGGGCAACTCATAAAGTGCAGGAGGTCGAAAAGAAAATAGTCACCGCATTTCGGACCGCCTGTCAAATTTTAGACGGAGAAATTAATGTATGTAAAAAAATTGGTGAGCATGGTTTCAAATTAATCGAGGCGATTTCTCGAAAAAAAAGGGGTGAACCCGTTAACGTGCTGACCCACTGCAATGCAGGCTGGCTTGCTTGTGTGGAGTGGGGAACAGCCACGTCTCCAATTTATCAGGCGTTTGACAAGGGGATTAAGCTTCATGTTTGGGTGGATGAAACGCGTCCGCGAAGCCAGGGAGCGAGTCTCACCGCATGGGAGATGGCCGAGCGCAAGATTCCACACACCGTGATAGTAGACGGTGCTTCCGGGCATTTGATGCAGAAGGGTTTGGTGGATCTGGTGATGGTCGGGACCGATCGCACGACGCGTGGAGGAGACGCCGCCAATAAAATTGGGACGTATATGGTGGCCCTCGCCGCAAAAGATAACAAAGTTCCTTTTTATGTTGCGCTTCCTTCAAGCAGTATCGATTGGGAGATGGACGACGGCCTTAAGCAAATTCCAATCGAAGAGCGAAATCCGGATGAGGTGACTCATGTTCAGGGTTTTTGCGATGGAGAAATCAAAAAAGTAAGATTAATTCCGGAAGGGTCTAAGGCGCTCAATTACGCTTTTGATGTGACTCCGCGTCATCTCATTACAGGTTTGATCACCGAACGCGGGATCTCGCCCGCGAGTGAAGAAGGGCTCCTCCAATTATTTTCTCCAGAAGACGTGAACAAACACCAAATACCTTTTCGGAGTACAGCCTCGCATGACTCCGATGACTTTTAGTTTGACGGTGAGCGGCCACATACAAAAAACTCAAGCATTGCTCGCCCGGCAATTGGCGCGGTTCGTTCGATACAATACCGTTTGTTCGCGCGGAAATCGCGCTTTGGCCCGCGCCGTCGGCTCGCTTCTTAAGGCTTTGGGGTTTCGCGTCTCCTATCAGAATCGAAAAATTTCGGGGCAAACATTCGTGAATGTGATCGGACTTATAGGACGAGGAAAAAATCCTTTTCTCCTGTGTTCCCATTTAGACACGGTTCCGCCGGGAGAGATTTCAAAGTGGACCAAGACCAAGGGAAGGCCTTGGAACGCTCGGGTTCGCAATGGCCGTGTTTACGGTTTGGGTACCGCCGATGACAAAGGTTCGATGGTTGCCATGCTTTCAGCCGCTCGATCGATTTCTCGTTTACCTTTGAAAAAACTTCTTATGGTGATGGGAACATTTGGCGAAGAGAGCGGAATGCAGGGGGCTTTACTTTTTAGGCAGATGTGGAAAGGTTCGAAACCGTGTTGTGCAATCGTTGGAGAACCGACGGGTCTTGGAATTACGTACCGACATAAGGGGCTGGGTGTCATTGAGATGGAGCTTGAGCTTTCGGAGAAGAGTTTTCGGATCGATTCAAGAAGGCGAGTCGAGTTTAAATTCAAGGGGAAACAAGGTCATTCAAGTCGGCCTCATTTGGGAGCGAACGCTCTCGATAAAGCGATGGTTTTTCTCGACGCTCAGTTGAAGAAAAATCCGAATCTGCGATTGTGCTCAATTCGTGGGGGTTTTGCCGCCAATTTGATTCCCGATGATGCAACCCTTACTTTCCTCGATGTGTCATCCCCGAATGTTTTAATCGGGGATCTGGATTCCCGCTTCCGCGGGAATGACAGAATTCAGGTGAATCTAGCCCATCCAGTGCTTGATTGTTACGCCGCAGTGCAGGCATTAGTGAAGCGCTTCACGAAACGTAGGGATCGGTCATTTTACCCTCCTACGATTACAAGTAATTTTGGGGTGGCGAAGACAGCTGGGAATGTGACAAAGTTGACTTTCGATTTTAGGCTTCTGCCAGGTCAATCCATTCAAAAAATCCACATGGAACTGAACCGCATTATTTCTAAGAAGTTGCGTTTCTATAAAGGATTACGTTGGCGATTGAACATTGAACGAGAGAATCCGCCGCTCGGTCTTCTGAGGCATCACCCCTTGGTTCAAGCGGGCAAAGAATTCTTGAGAAAAGAGGGCTTGCCTGAGCGTCTTTCCGTGAAGCCTTCATGTACAGAAGCCGGTATCTACGCGGAATGGGGTGTTCCGACCATCATCTTTGGTCCAGGGAAAGCGGACGGGAACATTCATGCGCCGAACGAATCCATTCAGATTCGACAAATTCAAAGAGCAGTTCGCGTGTACCGAAGCGCGATTCAAAAGTTTTGTGTTGAGGGTAAATGTTTTTAATTCGAAGCGGTGGGCCTCATGATTTTAAGGCCGTATTGAAGCTTTCGAAATTTTTGGATTCTTACAATCTCCCATACGACTCAAACTTCATTCGCGCGCTTCTTCACGATTCAAGCAAATCTTTCCAAGGCAAGCCGCTTGCGGAAAATCGTAAGAGATACTTGTTTGTTGCTGAGGATCTTGACGCCCGTCGCGTGGTTGGCTCGTCTCTCATTATCGGGCGCCACGGAACATCCGAACTTCCACACATTGCTTTTCGCGTTCGTTACAGGCGAGGGAAAAGTCAGCCTAAGACGCTTGAGCTTTCAGTGGATCGCAAAGGGTTCACGGAATTGGGCGGCCTCGTCATCTTACCTCACTATCGACACAGAGCCGAACGGCTTGCACTTCAACTTTCCTATGCGCGTTTTTCCTACATGGCTTGGCATCCCCGAAGATTTAAGCCGAAGCTTTTGGTAGAATATCTTCCGAAGCTTGATCCTCGCAAAGGAAACGAGTTTTGGAATGTTCTCGGGGCTCGGTTTACGAGCTTGAGTTATCGCGAGGCCGATCGTTTGAGTATTTACGATAAGAAATTCATTTTATCTCTTTTCCCGAAAGGAAAAATTGATTGCGGCCGCCTCCCAAAGTCTGTGGTTCGCCAATTGGGAACAGTCGGTCCGGGAGCTCGTGCGAGTCTTCGCATGCTTAAGAGGAACGGCTTTCGATATTTGGGTCAAGTGGATCCTTTTGATGGGGGGCCGCATTATGGCGCGAATCTAAGAGAGGTATCCATCGTAAGGGCCACTCGTTTTCACACGTATCAAGGTGTTTGTTCGAAAGGAAGTACGGGTTTTATAATGGTGGTAAAGAGAGGTAAGATGAAAGCCGTTCTTACTTTTTATGAAGCCAGAGGGAAGGGAATCGGGATAGCTGCTGACGCCGCAAAGATTTTAAGCTTAAAACCTGGCGATCGAGTGTCCGTTACGCCGCTTCTATGAAAACGATGGAGTACAAAGGCAATTTTATTGATGGAGAGTTTGTCTTACCCCAGGGACGCATTGACAGAATATTAAGTGAAGATCCCGGGAATTTAAGTCATCCTGTAGGCGAATTTTGGGTGAGTCTGGAAGCAGTCCGCTTAGCGGTCGACGTCGCACAAGAAGCTTTTCCCAAGTGGGCTCGCCGAACGTTAAAGGAACGCGCCAGTTTTATTCTCCGTTTTAAGAGAGTCCTTAAAGCGCGCGCATCCGATCTTGCCCTTCTCATTTCTCGCGAAATGGGAAAGATGGTATCGGAATCCCGCATTGAGATCGATCGGCTTGGTGGAAAAGTCGATCAAGCGATTCACGAGGAGTTGAAACTTGTTGAGTCGGACACACATGAGATCAGCCGCGGCGTAGTCGGTCGGCTCCGTTTTCGTCCGCGAGGCGTCGTCGCGGTTCTCTCACCCTTCAATCTTCCTGCTTATCTGGGTAGCGCTCAGGTGATTTCAGCACTTCTGTTTGGAAACACGGTCGTTTTTAAACCTTCGGAACTGACCCCATTCGTGGGTCAGTTTCTCGCTTCGATTTGGAAAGAGGCGGGTCTTCCGCGAGGTGTTTTCAATTTGGTTCACGGTGGAGCCATGGTAGGCGAGGCCCTCGTCAATCATCCACAAGTAGACGCCGTGATTTTTACCGGGTCGTGGTCAACGGGTTCTAGGATTCAAGAACAGCTTTTGAATCAGCCGCACAAGGTTTGCGCCCTGGAAATGGGTGGGAAAAATTGTGCAATCGTTTTGCGGGACGCCGATCTCCGATGCGCGCTTGAAGAAACGATTACGGGCGCTTTTCTTACGACGGGTCAAAGATGCAATGCCACGAGCCGAATTGCAGTGGAGAAACCCATTGCCGATCAATTTATTGACCGATTTCTTGAACGCGTGGATCAAATTAAGATCGGTTATGGACAAAATCCAGATGCGTGGATGGGACCTTTGGTCAGTCAAAAGGCACGTGACAAAGTCCTTTCTTATTTGGAGCTTGCGCGGCATGAGGGATTTCAAGTCTTAAGAGAAGGCGGTGAGTTTCATGCAGATAAAAAGGGATATTATTTGAAGCCCTCAGTTCATTTTAGGCGAGGGTTTCCTGAGCTTTTCTATCACGACGGGAGTTACACGGATGATGAAATCTTTGGACCCGATGTCGCCATTTATGAAGTGAAGAACTTAGAGGAAGCTATTCGGTTGAATAATGCCTCACGATATGGGCTTGTCTCAAGTGTTTTCACCAAATCAAGGCCGAAGTTCGAACAGGTGCTGAAAGAAGCGGAAACAGGGCTCGTGCACTGGAATGTAGGAACGACGCGCTCTTCGGGACGTCTTCCATTTGGAGGTCTTAAGCGGAGCGGGAATGCACGCCCTGCAGGTTTTTTCTCACCTTACCTTTCCACATTTCCTATCGCTTCGGTAGAGCGCCCGCACCCAAGATGAGACATGCAGTCCTCATGGGAGATCCCTATTTTTTTAGGATCAAAGGGGGAAATAATCCCTATACTCGGAACCACTGGGGCGTGAGGAAGAGAGTTGACCGTGAGCGCGCGATTTTTCAGTGGCAGAGCTTGAGGGAAACCTTCGAATCTTTGGGCGCCAAAGTGTTCATTCTCGCGCCAAGGGAAGATCTTCCCGGCCTTGCGTTTCCCGCCAATGCAGGATTTCTTTATCCCAAACTCTTGCGCCCTCTTCACGAAAGTTCCTCCCCCCTTGTTCGCCAAAAAACGGACGAATCCGTCCTCCGGCGGATGGGGGAGGAGAAAGGTGGGGGGTGCAATCCCCCCCATCCTAACCTTCCCCCACGGAGGGGGGAAGGGAAAACAGATGAAGAGGCTTTTAAAAGCACCTTCTACCTCAGCAACCTCACGGGCCACCGTGCGGGGGAGCAAGCGGTATACCGTGAATTTTTTTCGGAGCTTGGATTTCGGCTTGACACCCTTCCTTACCCATTTGAAGGAGAGGCTGATTTCTTTCCCTGCGGAGCGTCTTATATTTTCACGTATGGAACAGTTCGACCAACGGGTTTTCGGCTTCGGTTCGGTTGGCCTCCTTATGAATATCAATTTTCACACCGCTCCGATGAGCGAAATGAAAAAGCCCTTCAGAAAATCGTAGGCGGCCGTCCGATTCTGAAAGTGCGGTTGATTGACGTTCGTTACTATCATGGCGACACGTGTCTTTTTGCCTTTGGACCGAAGCGCGAACATCTCTTTGCTTATCTGGATGCCGTGGATGAGGAAAGCCGAGGATTACTTCAACGTCATCTAGGCAACCGCCTCATTCCACTGGCGCGCGAGGAGGCCCAAAATTTTGTGGCCAACAGCGTTCAAATCGAAACTGAAAGTGGACCTCACATTGTTTTTCCTGTCGGTGTTTCCGATGAGGTAAAAAGGAAAGTTTCATCCCTTGGGATTTCCTTTACGACCGTGGATGTTTCAGAGTTTTTTGAAAAAGGCGGCGGCTCGGTTAAGTGTATGATTTGTGATTTAGGACCTTTGGTTTAGTGTATATATGTATATAATCGATAAAGGAGTTAATTTTGCGAATGCAAAGCTCCTATACACCGATCGGCTGACGGTCTGAAAAGACGGAGTCGAATTCATGTTTAAGGACGGGGATATTTTACTTTGCAAAAGTAACGGCCTCATACCCAAGTTGATCAAATGGGGAACGAATAGCACTTATTCTCATGTGGCGGTGATCGCTTCGGCGAAGTTGGGACTGATTATCGAAGCCGTTCCCGAAGGCGGCGTGCGTGCCATTTCGATTGAGAATTACAAGACACCCTACGATCTCTATCGAGTAAAATCAAATTTTACCTTTAATCCCGCTGGAGTTGTATCTTATCTCATCAAAATGCTTGCGCGGAAATACGATTACCCTTTGAAACTCGCCTGGAAAATGGCTTTGCGAAAGTTGAAACTGGTTCAGCTCCTCGGCTTAAAAGCATTTGGCAATAAAAAAGCGGCGGACGAGCTTCAAGAGGACCAAGATTATTTCTGCAGTGAGCTTGTCTACGCAGCATTTTTTATTGGCGGCGGACTGGACATTGTCCCGGAAGTTGATGCTGCCGACATTACTTCTCCAGGCGATATCGCAAAAAGTTCAGTCGTGGAAAAAGTTGAATAAAAAGTAGAAGGATGACAATCAATTTCAAAGGGGATATCATACAGTTTTGAATTTTGAGTTCTAGGTCAGAGTTTTTGAAACACGTGAATTGAATAAGGAGACGGTTTCAAGCGTCTAAATCAAAAGGATGCATGATCCTGATCGGCATCTCGTCGAACGAGCTAAGGCAGGTGACCGAGGAGCTTTTGGCAAGCTCGCAACCCGTCATTATGAGCTCGTTTATGCTGTGGCGTTTGGTGTTCTCGGAAATCGCGAAGACGCGCTGGATGTGGCGCAGGAGGCATTGATGAAAGCGTTCCTCGAGATCCAGAAGTTTCAAGGCGAATCGAAATTTAGGACCTGGCTTTATCGGATATCGGTGAACGCTGCGATTGACGCGAGCCGGCGAAAGCGGCCGACGGAACCAATCGAAGAAAGAATCGATCTTCGGGCCCATGAGCCAAGCCCGCGCGAGGAGGCTCACCGCAGGGAAATTCGGGGTCTTGTCCGGAACGCGCTTGATCTTTTGAGCCCGGAACATCGTACCATACTCGTGCTCAGGGAATGGCATGAGCTCAGTTATGACGAAATTGCCGAGACGCTTCAGATCGAAGTAGGTACGGTTATGTCCAGACTTTTTTATGCGCGCAAGAAGCTTGCCGAGGCGCTTGGGGCGAACGTGAAAGGAGAGGTACCATAATGGCGGCTGGCGAGGAGGAGAAAAAAATCCGAGAGCTCTTTAAAACCTATATGGCCGAGGAGCTTAAGCACCCTGAGATCGGCCGCCGAAAGAAAGCGTTTATCCAGGAGCATTTTGCTCCACACATTCCGTTTGTTTTGAGGCCCGCGCTTCTTGTCCCTACGCTCAGCTTTATATTTATTTGTGTGCTCGCTCTTCAATTGATGAAGCCTGTTACGAAACCTATACCGCAGGTTGCTCTGAAGGAAACAGTTAAACCAAAGACCTTAGAGAGAACGCCTTTTGAGGAAGGCGATCTCGGAGTACAGGTGAAGCAGGTATCGAGCGATATGGGTTCTACTTTGGTGTTTCAAAAATCTTCGCAGGGAGTGCCTGTTATCGTCATCTGGGTTTTTACAGGAGGGTCCAATCAATGAAAAGAGGAAGAATATTTTTGGGATGGCTTTTAATCGGTGTTTTGCTCTTTCCTTCCTATGGTGGGTCGCAAGCACCCGCCCTGACGTTGAAAGTGGCGGTGATTCTGGCGTCGAATGAAGGCTCTGATTTCGACCTTGAAAACGATGCGTACCGAGATCAATTAATCCGTTTGTTTTCCTATACGGCTTACGAGCAAGTCAGAGGATATTCTGTTGTTCTGGAAGAAGGGGAACAGGAATTAATTGCGATACCGGGGGATTATGAATTGATTTTGACCTTACAGAGGTTGGAAGGAGAAAAAGTGTTCCTTCACGCCCTGATTCAAAAGGGAGGAAATAAATTTTTAGATACGGAGCTTTCCCTATTGGGACCTACGCCTGTCTTTTTGGGCGGTCCTCCTCTCGATTCTGGAAATCTTGTCCTTGCCATTGAAAAACTCTATTAAAATCTAGGGTATGAATAAATGAAGGTTTTTCCACGTCTTAGAGGATAGGAAGTTGAAAGGAGAGCATTGCTATGAGATACAGAAGCCGAGCTAAAAATCCGTTGCTAACGTTAGTGGTTTTGCTTATGATTGGTGCCGTTCCGAAGCCATTGCTGGCTGTAGACGGTGGAAGCGAACTCGTTCTTGCCGATTTTAATACGGGAGACAAACCAAGCAACATCGGGGGAGACTTCGGCGCCTGGGATAAAGACCCCAATGATGAAACCCAAGGCTGCCAGCAAAGCTTTGAAGCGATCGATGCCTTAGGAGATGAAACCGGTTATTCCATCAGGCTGGATTATGATGTGGACTCCCCGAACCCTGCTTATAATGGGTTTTGGATGAAGCTCAATGACTTAGATGCCACAGCCTACAACACGGTGAACTTCTATCTGAAAGGGGACCCCCAAGCCGGCTTCACCAAAAGAGTCAAAATTGAGCTGAAGGATGCTTCCAAACAACCCTCCCCCTACATTGTGGCCGGAGTGACCGAGGAGTGGCAGAAGTTTTCCATTCCCTTTGAGAAGTTCAGACGGGTCAAGAACTGGGACACCTTAAATGAGTTTGTGGTGGTCTTTGATGACATCAACTCCAACCCCAAGTCAGGAACCATTTATTTGGATCAAGTAACCTTTTCTTCGGAGTAAAGCGACTGAAACAAGAAAAACAACAGGGAGGCCCCAAATGAAGTATTTGTTAACGGCAATTTTTGTGGTCATGTTGGTTTTCTCAAACGCATCGGTAAAGTTCTCGTATGCTGCTGAGGCGAGTGATACCGCGATTGATCAAGTGGGAGATTGGCTTGCGACGGTAGGGAAGCAAGGAGTTGAGAAGGATCAGATCATTGCTCAGCGCAAGGCCGAGAGGGCCGCGCGCCGTGCCGAGGAAGAGGCCAAGAAGGCTGCAAAAGAAGCTGAACATGCTGGCGAAGACATGCAAAAGAAAATGGGGTTTTAATTTTCCAAGCTCATGAAACAAATTAAGTATTTCATTTTCATTTTCTTCTTTGCTTTGACAGCGGGGAATCGCATGGCTCTTGCAGCCGATCCAGCGGATGACGATTCCCTTGGGGTCAGGGCTGGGAAGACGGTCAATCAAGTTCGAGATACGACCGAAACTACCTACGTTGCAGCCAGCGAGCAGACTCAGGTGACGGCAAAGGAAATCGAGGCCTCTTGGGACAAATTTGCTGAATCTTTACGGAAGCAATGGGATGAGGCCGTGAAAAACGTCCAGGTCGCAACCGAAAATTTTCGAGCGTACCTCAACCGTGAGTACGTCAAATTTATGGAAACCGTCAATTCGCCCAAACAATCGTAGCGCCCCTTTTAAAGCATTTGTTTCCCCTCAAATGTTCCCTCGCGAATTTGGACTTTTAAACAGAGTTTTTGCGGTACTCGTTTTGGCATCTGTGTGTGCGGGATGTGCTTACGTAGAACCTTTCGTCCAAGAGCTCAATCTTATTTCCGTTCCGGAAGAGAAAGAAATCGGAACGAAGTTTGAAGCTGAAATTGCGAAAGAAATGCCGCTCGTTGATGATTCTGTCTTGAACGGCCGGATTCAGACGATGGGCGAGCGACTTTTGAAAGGGCTTCCGCGGCGCGATTTCGATTATCGCTTTCATATTGTTCAGGATAAGACGCCAAACGCGTTCACCATTCCGGGCGGTATCATTTATGTTCATACGGGCCTTTTTGATTTCACGGCGGATGATAGCGAGCTTGCGGGCGTTTTGGCGCATGAAATTGGGCATGCTTATGAACGGCATCCTGCAAAAGCAATCTCCCGCGCTTACGGCGTCGCGTATCTCTCCCAGCTTCTTTTTAAAGATCCAGAGGGGAAATCCAAGAAAATTGCGCTCGAAATTGCCAAAGGAGGTATTCTTTCCCGATACAGTCGTCAGGATGAGTACGAAGCAGATAAGGTCGGTTACGCCATTGTGAAGAAGGCGGGTTACCCCACGCGCGGTTTGGTCTCCTTCTTAAGGAAAATTCGAAAACTCGAAGGAAGCGGGGCTCCCATGCCTTTTTTAAGCAGTCATCCGCCGACGCTGGACCGTATTGCCCGGCTCGAATCTTTTGAGAATAGCCCTCCGACCATTTAGTGATATAATCCCACCACCTGCTTTTGGCCCGAAGGGCCGACTTTTTTTGATGGTTTTTAAAAAGTCTGCCTGACGGCAGTAAAGCAGGTGATGGGATAATCCCACTACCTCTCTAAGTGTCGAGAGCACGTTGGCCTTGCGGCCAAAGAGAGGTAGTGGGATAATGTGTGCCGTTGCATGGTAGGGCCAACCAAAAGGGAGGTATGTCATGTTGAAACAAGCTTGCCTGTTTTGCAAAATCGTTGGAGCTCTTGCGATTATCGGTGCTTTGAACTGGGGGCTTGTGGGTCTTCTGAATGTTAATGTGGTTGAACGGATATTTGGAGAGATGACAACCGTTACCCGTGTTATTTATGGTTTGGTGGGTCTTTCGGGCATTGCCCTGCTCGTGAGTTACTTTACGGTTTGCCCGGCTTGCAAAAAATCGTAGCCTGATTTTTCAATCGATTCCCCGACTCAATAGTGTGGGTCAGTCTCAAGGAGGGAGGAGGACTATCTTATGGAAGTCAGAGACATCCTTCAGAAGAAAGGTTCGAAGGTTTGGAGCATTAAGGCAACTCAGACATTACATGAGGCGTTGCAAATCTTAGTCGATCAGAATATAGGTGCACTTCTGGTTTTCGATCAAAAAAATAATATTGCAGGAATTCTTTCAGAGCGCGACATCGTACATGAATGCCACCAAAGCGCGAAGAACCTTGATACCACTCCTGTCAGCAAGGTCATGACGACCAACATCATTATTGGTGCTCCCGAGGATAAGGTCGAATACATTATGGGAATTATGACCAATAATCGCATTCGGCACGTACCGATCGTATCGGGAGGGAAGCTTCAAGGAATTATCTCAATCGGTGACGTGGTGAAAGCCCAGCTTCAAAACTCTGAATATGAAATTCGTTATTTAAAAGACTATATGTTTGGCGGAAGATAATCGAATCAATCCAACAATCCAAACTCAATTCAATTGACCTACCATATGCGCTCGGCTTCATGAATATCGCAATTCCAAAAGAAACTCTTGAAGGAGAAAAAAGGGTCGCTCAAACTGCGGAGACGGTCAAGAAACTCATTGATTCCGGTTTTCAAGTCTTTATGGAAAAAGGAGCAGGCCTTGCTTCCGCCATTCGGGATGAAGATTACAAACAAGCAGGAGCGGGAATCGAGGATCACGTGGCGCCTTTGTATCAAAAAGCAGACGTTATTCTTAAAGTTCAAGCACCTACTCCTCAGGAGTTCAATTCATTAAAGGAAAAGACAATCCTGATTGCTTTTTTGTATCCTCTCGCGCGTCTTGATCTCGTCGAGCAACTTGCGCGAAAGAAAATCACGAGTTTCTCAATGGACATGATCCCCCGAATCGCTCGCGCGCAAAAATTGGATGCCCTCTCATCGCAAAGCAATCTTACAGGGTACAAAGCCGTTTTATTGGCTGCGAATGCCACAGGGAAACTGATGCCGATGCTGATGACGGCGGCAGGGACGATTCAACCGGCGCGTGTGCTTGTCATTGGCGCGGGGGTAGCTGGTTTGCAAGCGATTGCCACCGCGAAACGTTTGGGCGCGCGTGTTGAAGCTTTTGATACCCGTCCTATCGTCAAAGAACAAGTGGAAAGTTTAGGAGGCATTTTCGTTTCCCTTCCCGTAAAGGAGGAAACAGAAGATCAAGCAGGGTACGCCAAGGAACTTTCAAGTGAATCCCACAAGCGGGAACTTGCATTGATTGCGGAGCACGCCAGAAATTCAGATATTGTGATTACGACCGCTTTGATTCCTGGGAATCCAGCGCCCAAATTGATTGTGGAAGAGACCGTGCGACAAATGAAAGTGGGTTCTGTCATTGTGGATTTAGCGGCTGAATTCGGCGGCAATACCACACTGACGGAGCCTGGTAAGGAAGTCGAGAAGCATGGGGTCAAGATCATTGGGTACACGAATTTGCCCAGTCTCATGGCCGAAGAAGCAAGCCGCCTTTACGCACGCAACGTCATGAATCTTATTTTTGAAATTTGGAAGGAAGGAAGTTCCGAGATCGATTTCGAAAACGAAGTGGTGAGGGAATCCTTAATTACGCATCAGGGCGAAATTGTTCATTCGAGAGTGCAAGAACTGGTAGGAGCAAGAAAAGATTCATCATGGAAGAGTTGATTTTTCCAATTTTCATTTTCGTACTGGCAATCTTTGTCGGTTTTGAGGTGATTACAAAAGTCCCGCCGACACTTCATACACCCCTGACGTCGGGTTCTAATGCCATTTCAGGAATTACCATTGTCGGTTCTTTAGTTGCTGCGGGAGAGCGGAATTTGGAGTTGAGCACGATTTTTGGTTTTATTGCGGTTGTAGCGGCGATGATCAATGTGATTGGTGGATTTCTTGTGACCGATCGTATGCTCAAAATGTTTAAGCGGAAGAAATAGACTTATGATTCCTTCTTGGGCGGTCAATCTTGTTTATCTTGTCTCTTCCTGCCTCTTTATCTTTGGGCTCAAAATGTTAAGCAGCGTCCGAACCGCACGGCGAGGCAATTTGATCGCTGCCTTTGGAATGCTCTTTGCGATTGTCGTGACCCTTTTTGATCGCAATATTTTGAGTTTCGAATGGATCATCGCGGGTGTGATTCTAGGCACCTTGCTTGGAGCTTTGCTTGCGTTCACGACGAAAATGACGGCCATGCCGCAGATGGTCGCCCTGTTAAATGGATTTGGCGGACTCGCCTCAGCGCTTGTGGCCTGGTCCGAGTTCTTAAACTTAAGCGGTCCATTGAATTGGTTTCTTCTCCTGACGATCGTGCTCGGAACCTTCGTCGGTTTCATTACCTTTACAGGCAGTATGGTAGCTTATGGAAAACTGGAAGGGGTCATTCCTCAGCAACCGATTACCTATCCTTTACAAAAAACAGGAAATTTGATCCTCCTTCTTGTGATCATAGGAATGGGCTTTTTTCTTTTTAAAAATCCCTCAGATCACCGGTTCTTTTGGGCCCTTGCCGGACTCTCATTTGTCTTAGGCGTCCTGCCCGTTCTTCCCATTGGAGGCGCTGATATGCCGGTCGTGATCTGTCTCTTGAACTCCTATTCGGGAATTGCAGCGGCCATTGCCGGTTTTATTTTAATGAATCAGATGCTGATTATTGCTGGGTCACTGGTGGGTGCATCTGGGATCATCCTATGTCAAATTATGTGCCGAGCGATGAACCGGTCGTTAATCAATGTGATCTTTGGCGCTTTTGGGAAAGTCGAGAAGGGCACCACAAGCAAAGTTTACGAAGGGGTGAAAAGCTGCGATGCTGAAGAGACGGCCATGATCTTAGGGAATGCTCAGCTTGTGATTATTGTCCCGGGTTATGGAATGGCGGTTTCGCGGGCGCAGCATGCCGTTCGGGAACTTGCGGATCTTCTTGAAGCAAGGGGGGCCAAGGTAAAATATGCGGTTCATCCTGTGGCGGGACGCATGCCGGGACACATGAACGTCCTTTTGGCCGAGGCGGATGTTCCTTATGATCAGGTTTTTGAAATGGATCAGATTAATCCGGAGTTTGAGCAAACGGATGTGGCTTTGGTCATCGGCGCTAATGACGTCGTGAACCCTTCTGCCCGGAATGAGCCGGGGAGTCCCATTTACGGAATGCCGATACTGAACGTCGACGAAGCGCGAAGCGTGATTGTGGTCAAGCGCAGTTTAAGTCCTGGGTTCGCCGGAATTAAGAATCCGCTTTTTGAAAACGAAAACACCCTCATGCTCTTTGAAGATGCGAAGGCCGCCGTGGAACAAATCATCAGAGAGCTAAAAGAAACCTAATCCGCCAGTACGAGTCGACCCAACTGGAATTTCTTTTCTTCGTCTTCGTTTCTGAAGAACCAAATGAGTTTCGCCTCACTTTTATCCCGGTCAATATCGTGAATGGCTGGGCTTAATCTGAGTTCCATTCCCGTTCTCGGCTCAATCCCAAGAAAACTCCAAGCGACCGCCCCTTCAATGACGTAGCCTGTGCTCATGACGAAGCCTTTTGCTCGGACCTTGCCCGAGAGGGAAGGATCAGTTCCGCCTTGGAACCAGGACCAAGTTCTAATTTCTTGGCTTTGGGGTACGGCGCGAAAACCGATTTGAAGATCGGACGGTCGATGCCAATAAAGCCCGTTTCCTTGTGGGTCAATGAAGAGTTCGAGGAGGTCGTCCCGCCAAATGTCGCCTTTCGATTTAATCATGATGTGCGAATCGTCCCGCACCTCAGCTACGAAGTAAAGATGTTTTAAATCCCAAGCAAATCGGATTGCGGCGCTTAAATCAAAAGGATTCGAAATCTCGCCAGATTCTTGAAAGCGCTTATCCAACTTAAGCGCACGTGCTTCTTGGGGCCAGTCTCCAGTTTCTCCATCGATCGCAATAGGTCTTTGAGTAAAAGGGAGTGAAAAAACGGGCGCCTCTTCCCATTTCAGTGGGAGGGTGCCTCGCCGGAAGCCCGCTCGCTGGAGCCCGCGTTGAATGACAGGCGAACGGTTCATCACCTTCCAAATGAGTCCGCTTCGATTGTTTTCGACCATGAGAATCATCGGCCCTTGATTGATCGCAAACGCTTTGTTGGAATACCATTTTTTATCGACATTGAACGCATCGGAGAACCCGTATCTGCCCCATAATTTTCCATGTGTTTTATAAAGATGGTTGATGCAGCGGATGGATTCTTCCGGCGTGAATGCAATTGAGGAAACGCAGGCAGTCGGCACGATGGTTCCGTCATGATGGGCCCATCCTGGCGGCGCTCCGTACGCTTTGTAGCCGGAAGGGCCTTCGGCTGCCGTGAAGCCCCAGGAATCTGGACCGTACGATTTGAACTTCTCGCTTTGGTCCAGCGCAAATTGTCTATGAGTAAGTGTTGCCTTCCTTGAATTCGCGAAATAATCTGCAAAGCCATCATTTTTATTTCGGAAATCAATCCAAATGTGCGGATATTGGTGGGTGAAAAGGGGCGGGCATTGGATCAATCGGTGGGATCCATAACTTCCAATCGGCCTCCGAATCGCTTGCCAAGACTCAGGCGGAATGGGATGGCTTGTAGCGCCCAGGGCCAAGAGATAAATCAGAATCCCTTCGTTGTAATTATCCCACCGCGCTTTCGTGAAACCGCCGCGCCGATTCCAGGCAAGCGCAAAGGTTTTGCCGCCGTTTAACATCCAAGCCCAATCCACTCGCTCGTAAATTTCGTGGGCGAGCGATTTAATTTCCGGATCTTCGAAGTATTCACTGGCAAAGAGAACACCCGCTAAAGCAAGTGCGGTATCAATCGGAGAAACTTCAGAGTTATTGGCAGCGTTTCCCTCGCCCATCGTCATAAAATGATAGAAGAATCCATGTTCCTGTGGCGCTTGATCTCGAAGGAACTGCAGAGCGATTTTTGTCATCTCCAATGCTTCGCCGCGGTCAAGCCATCCACGTTCAACGCCGACGCCGTAGGCCGTCAAAGCAAAGCCAATCCCTGCAACGGTTCCCACTGCATCGGATGAAACGGATTTATTCCAGGCCCAATCGCGAATTAAGCCCGTCTGTGGATTTCGTTCCTCAATCAAATAATTCAGCGCGCGCTTTTGAATTTCATCAAGCAGTTGGGTCTGCTCGGCAAGCGACGTTTCATTTTGAGGAATCTCGAGCTCGGACGGTGCTCCCAAGCTGTATGAAATCGTAAAGGAAGAAAGGTAGAGGATGAGAAACAAAATGGTACCTGTTCTGCTGCGGGACAGGTTTTGTTTAGAACCTCTTAATAAAAACCTGTCCCGGCCAGAACAGGTACCTAAGTCGTCAAGTATACGTTTGAAACGGTTCCGATTCATAAATTTTGAGCTTTAGACTAAAGTATACCTGATAACGGCTCTTCTTCGTATTCCTTGAAAAGAAACGCGCCCCCTCTTAGAATATGAGCATGCTTAAAATTTCCAATCGATTGCGCTCCCTAATTCACCAAGCGCTCCATGAAGATCTTGGTAAAGGAGACATAACGACCAACGTTTTCATTCCCGCCGCCCTTAGGGGCGAAGCCTTCATCAAAGCCAAGGCGGAAGGAGTTTTATGTGGCGGGTTTGTGGTCCGAGAAGTTTTTCGTGCCGTCGATCCGCACCTGAAAGTGCTCGAGAAAATGAAGGACGGAGCGCGCGTTTCCAAAGGGCAGATCGTTTTGGTCATTCGAGGCCGAGTCGTTTCTATTTTAAAGGCAGAGCGGGTAGCGCTTAATTTCCTTTCTCACTTGTCGGGAATTGCTACGCTGACGCGCATATTTGTTCTCAAGGCGAAGGGAACGCGCGCCAAAATTTATGATACGCGCAAAACAACGCCGCTTTGGCGAGAACTTGAGAAATGCGCCGTGAAAACAGGTGGAGGCGAGAATCATCGGTTCGGGCTGTGGGATGAAGTTTTGGTGAAGGACAATCATTGGAGAGCGATGCGGAGGCTCCTTGAGAAAACGCATTGTCGGTATTTTAAGGAGCGCCTTGTAGGGGCAGGTCTTGTACCTGCCCATGGGCGCCCATTCGCCAAAATACTGGCGAAATCCGTCCGGACGAATCTCGCCGCGTTTTGCCTGCCAGAGCAGCAGAAGCTGCTCTGCGGCACTGCTCCGCTGTGTGGCGGACAAGGGGCGCCCCTACAAAAACGACGTAGAATTCCAGTTGAAGTCGAAGTGGAAAGTTTAGCGGAGCTCGTTCATCTTTTAGAAGCGGACGTTCGGCTCGACCGCATTCTGCTTGATAACTTCGCGGTTTCTGATTTAAAGAAAGCAGTTTTGCTGGTAAGAAAGGCGAATCCTGAGATAAAGCTCGAGGCTTCAGGAGGAATTACTTTAAAAAATGTAAAAGCGGTTGCCCAAACAGGCGTCCATCGAATTTCGATCGGTGCGTTGACCCATTCTGCTTCATCCTTGGATTTTTCATTGGTTCTCTCTAAATTAAAATCATAAAAAAGAAAGGACGTTCAAATGAAAGCTTTTTTTGTAGGCCTTTTGTTCTTGGCAGCCGTTTTGGTGATGACGGGGTTGGGAATACTCCTCTTCCCGCTCCTTTTGATTTTGACGTTGGCGCTTCGAATTGCCGTCGGTTTTCTCTTGATCATTTTAGCCATCTGGCTTTTAGGAAAGTTTATTATTTTCGTTTGGGATGCTTTAAGTAAAAGAACACCTACAATTTAAATATGTCGCTATTTAGGCTATCCAGTTCCATGCAGCCGAAGGGCGATCAGCCCGAGGCGATTCGTAAGTTGGTTGAAGGTTTTGAAGAAGGCGCCAAGGAACAGGTTTTGGTGGGCGTAACGGGTTCCGGCAAAACCTTCACCATGGCCAATGTGATTGCCCAATGGGGAAAACCTGCGCTTGTCATTTCACACAATAAGACGCTCGCGGCGCAGCTTTATAGTGAGCTTAAGGAATTCTTTCCCGATCACGCGATCGAATATTTTGTTTCCTATTATGACTATTACCAGCCCGAGGCCTATATTCCTCAAACGGATACTTATATTGAGAAAGATGCTTCCATTAATGACGATTTGGACCGGCTCCGTCTTGCGGCAACGAGTTCTATCCTTTCCAGGAAAGATGTGATTGTGGTTTCGAGCGTCTCCTGCATTTACGGTTTGGGTTCCCCTGAAGATTGGCAGGGCATGCTCGTTCAAATTGAGGAGAATCAAAACATCGTGCGTGACCAATTGTTGTCCGCCTTGGTCGGCATTCAATATGTGCGCAGCGACTCAAACTTCAGACGCGGTTCATTCCGGGTACGCGGCAATGTGGTCGACCTTTTTCCTTCATACGGTCAAAGTCCCTACCGGATTCATTTTTCGGGGGATGTGATTACTGAAATTATGCTTTTAGATCCCGTTCAATTTCGTTCCTTAAGGAAACTGGATCATCTTGCGATTTATCCGGCGAAACACTTTGTGACGCCTTCCGATCGCTTGAAAACCGCGATCGATTCGATTCGCGAAGAACTGGCTTGGCGGGTTCAGGAACTCCTGAAAGAGGGGAAAGATCTTGAGGCGAAGCGGCTTGAATCTCGGACGCGCTACGATCTGGAAATGCTTAGAGAAGTTGGATATTGTTCTGGAATTGAAAATTATTCGCGGCATCTTTCGGGACGAGCGCCAGGCTCAAAGCCTTATACGCTTCTAGATTATTTTCCAAAGGGCTTTCTAACGTTAATCGATGAATCTCATCAAACCATTCCTCAACTCCGCGGGATGTACAACGGGGATTTGTCGCGGAAAAAGGTGCTCATCGAACACGGATTCCGCTTGCCTTCCGCTTTGGATAACCGGCCTCTCAATTTTGCCGAGTTTGAACGGATGATTCATGAAGTGATCTACGTTTCGGCAACGCCAAGTTCTTATGAAATGCAAAGGACGGCGCGTGTGGTAGAGCAAATCATAAGACCTACGGGTCTTATGGACCCTGTGATTGAAGTACGGCCGACAGAAGGAGAGATTGACGATTTGATCAAGGAGATAAAACTGAGAGCGCAAAAAAAAGAGCGCGTTTTGGTGACCACGCTCACGAAACGAATGGCAGAAGATTTGAGCCGTTATCTGAAAGAAGCGGCCATTCAGGTTCATTATCTTCACTCTGAATTCGATGCCTTTGAGCGCGTTGAAATTTTGAGGGACTTGAGGCTCCAGAAGTATGATTGTATTGTGGGGATCAATTTGCTCAGGGAAGGACTTGATCTTCCGGAAGTGTCGCTCGTTGTCATTTTGGATGCCGATAAGGAAGGTTTTTTGAGAAGCGACGTTTCTTTAATTCAAATTGCGGGCCGTGCGGCGCGCCATGTCCACGGAACCGTCATCATGTATGGAGACAAGGTCACGGATTCGATGAGAAAAGCAATTGAAGAAACCAGGAGACGCCGCCAGATTCAGGAAGAATTCAATGAACAGAACGGCATTACCCCCACTTCAATTAAAAAGGAGATTCGTTTGGGGATTGAGCAGTGGAAGAAAGCCGAGAGCTTGGCCGAATCCGTTGTGGGAGAAACGAAAGAGGGGCATGAAATCAAATCTTACATCGCCTATCTCTATGATAGAATGATGCGGGCGTCGAGTCTGCTTGATTTCGAACGCGCACGCAAACTTCGCGACGAAATTAGAAAGTTGGAAGCAGAACATGGACTTGAGAAAGAATCAAAGCTTAAGCTTTTGAGGCGATAGGTCGAAATTTCTAATGACGGTAAAGTTGACATTTGTCTTCGTTCTACTATAATTAACTTGGAGATGGACGACCCGCTTAAATTTTTTGAAGATCAAAAAATTATCGCTGTGATCCGCGCAAGCGAACACGGCGACGCTGATGCCATGGCGAAAGCTTTAGTCGATGGTGGCGTCAGGATTCTTGAGATCACGCCTAGTATCCCTCAGTATACCAAGCTCATCGAGATTCTTTCGAAGCTGGATCAGGTACACGTAGGCCTTGGTTCCGCTACGGATGGGGAACAAGCGTACCGCGCGCTCACGGCGGGCGCGCGTTTTGTAAGCAGTCATTATATTGATAAGAATATTTTCACCGTCTGTAAAAATAATAACGCCCTCGTGATCCAAGGCGCTTCGACCGTGAACGAAGCGATTGAGGCGTATAACCTTGGTGTGGATCTGGTTAAGATTTATCCTGCCAATTTCCTAGGAGAAGCTCCTTATGTAAGCCGCTTGAGACGTTCCTTTCCGTTTCTCAAGCTGGTTCCTGCAGGCGGTGTGAATCAGGATAATTTTCTGGACTATATTAAGGCGGGCGCGACCGCATGCGTCATTGGCCGAAGCATTTGTGACAAAACGCTGATCCGCGCCCATCAATGGTCGGAGATTACAGAACGGGCCAAGCAATTTATCCAGAAATTAGAAGGTCTTAAAGTCCCTCGTTAGTGCTTCGAAATTTTGAGTTTCCTCACTGATCGATCACATATTCCTGATGCAGCGTAAGAAGGTCGTGATACTTTCCCCGATCCGCTTTCCTGAGCGCCGCAAGATATCTCGGCTTGAATATTTCTCTTATTAATTTTTCATCGCTTGGCCATTGAATAATATGCAGCTTTTTTTGATGCAGATAAACATTGGCGACGAGCCGCGCCCATCGCCCGTTGCCATTTTCGAAAGGATGAATTTGGACCAGGCGGTGATGCATCCTCACTGCAATTTCGAAAGGCTCCGTCCTGTTTTTTTCCCATTGATAAAGATCATGAAGAAAACGATCAATTTCAGAGCCGATTTTTACAGGTGGCACGCCAAGATTTTTCCCCGTTTTTCTCTTCATTCCTGCCCAAGACCATACTTCTCCAAACATATCTTTATGGATCTGAAATAATGACTCATGGGTAAACAGATCCCTTCGACTTGTTGATTTCATAAATAGGAGGTATTTTGCATGGGCCTTACTATTATTTGCGCTTTCAGCGATATCCAAGTCATTTCTGTCTTTAATGTCAATCAGTAGACCCGAAAGATCGTCAACCGGAGTTTCGCCTTCTCCTCGCGGCCCCGTTAGATTTTTTGCCATAAGGCAGATTTGTCCTTCTTCAGGATCTGGTTTTTTAATTCGATTATTTGCTTCTCAATGACCTCATGCCCGGGTAGTTGCATCTCAATCGCCATAGATCCTGACGAAGTCAAAATAATTTTCCTGGCAACTGCTAAGCTTTGCTCGTCGAGAATCTCTTGTATGTCCTTTACAGGAATCAATTGACTGACGTAATGGCAATTTAATCCCTGTGCTAGTTTCGTAATCGTTGGCGTCGTCAGATTTAGGCGCCTTCCATTTTCGATATCCGCAATCATACTTTGACTCAGACCGCTCCTCTCAGCCAGTTGCTCCTGGGTCATTCCGAGGGTTTGTCTCAGGCCTTTGATTTGCTCACCAATGGATTGCATTAGCTCACCTTATAAAATTATATCCTTTATAAGATATATATTCAAGTTAATAGTTATCTATTATAAGATATGAAAATAAGGCAATCGCTTCAAATGGGGATTATTTCTATAGAGTTAATGAGGAAATCAAATTAGTGCTTCGACTCATTTGATTTTGTGTGTTCGTGGTTCGGCAAGCTCACCACCCCGAGCGAAGTCGAGGGGCTCAGCACTGTGGTGAGCGACAATTGAAATTGGCAACGGTTCGACTTCGCTCA
>JACQQP010000146.1 GCA_016206945.1 Candidatus Omnitrophota bacterium
AGAGGTCCTACAATAGGGAAGTTGATTTTGGTTCCGAGGTCTTCCATTTCCTTAAGGAGCGGATCCTCGAGGGGATAAAGGTTTTGAATGTAACGCTCAATTTCTGGGGAAGTGATGACAGTCTCCATCCCATCACCTGCTTTGCGCGCCACTCCCATCACCTAGTGGCGAGATTTCTTTTAGAAATGGGCCCGAAGGGCCTAAAGCAGGTGATGGGACCATAGAGGGCGAAATTATAGCACCAGAGAGCGAAATTTAGTACTATATTCAAGTGCAGAAAAGGGGACAGGCTACTTTTTAACGGGCGTTGTAAAAAGTAGCCTGTCCCCATTATGCCATGACGCTTATGGACAATAAAGCAATCGCCGAGGTATTGGAAGAAATTGGTGAACTCCTTGAAATCAAGGGGGACAATCCTTTTAAGATCCGTGCTTACCATAACGCCGCTCGCATTTTGGAAGGAATGAGCCGTGATGCTCAGGAATTAGTCGAAAAAGGGACGCTTCGCCAGATCAAAGGAATTGGCGAGGCGCTTGCTGAAAAAATTACAGAACTGGTTCAAACGGGAAAATGCAAGCATCATTTGGAACTTAAGAAATCTCTTCCAAAAGGAATTTTAGACCTCCTCGAAATCCCAGGACTGGGTCCGAAACGTGCCAAGGTCCTCTACGAAAAGCTCAAAATCAAAAGCGTTTCTGATCTTGAAAAAGCATGTCAAAGAAACAAATTGGCTGAGTTGGACGGGTTTGGGGAAAAATCTCAGTCTAAGATTTTGGAAGGCATTAAGCATCATAAAAAAACAGAAGGTTATTTTCTGATTTCTCAGGCAACCGAAGAGGGCGGGCAATTTGTTCGGTATCTTAAAAAGTTAAGGGATGTTATCCGCATCGAAGTGGCGGGAAGTTTAAGGCGGCACAAAGAGATTGTCCATGACATAGACATTTTGGTGAGCAGCAAGCGGCCTCACTCCATTAACGAGGCCTTTACGCGTTATTCGGAAGTAGATCAAGTTCTGGCGAAAGGTGAGACCAAATCAAGTGTCATTTTAAAATCTGGAATTCAGGTGGACTTGAGAACGATTACGGACCAGGAATTTCCGTACGCCCTATATTATTTTACCGGGAGCAAAGAGCACAACGTGGCCGTTCGTACGATTGCAAAGCGAACGGGTTTTAAAATTAGCGAGTACGGGATTTTTAAAGGCAAACGATTCATTTCTTGCAAGGATGAAGCCGATATTTTTAAAGTCTTTGGTCTTCATTACATTCCGCCGGAACTTCGGGAAAATACGGGTGAGATTGAAGCAGCGAGAGTAGGGGCGTATGGCCATACGCCCCTACCAAAGTTGGTTGAAGAAAAAGATATCAAAGGCGTTTTTCATGTCCATTCGACTTATAGTGATGGCGTTGCTTCTCTTGAAGAGATGATCCGCCGCTCCGAGGAACTCGGATATGAGTATGTGGGCATTTCCGATCATTCGAAAACCGCGGTTTACGCCAACGGACTTTCGGAAGAGCGGCTTAAGAAACAGCACAAGGAGTTAGATCAGCTCGAGAAAAGATTTAAAAAGATCCGGATCTTCCGCGGAATCGAATCTGACATTCTGCAGGATGGCTCGCTGGATTATTCGGATAAAATCCTTGATACGTTTGATTTTGTGATCGGTTCCATCCATTCACGGTTTCAGATGCCTGAGCGCGAAATGACCAAGCGAATTTGCCGCGCGATGGAACATCCCCGAATGTCGATTTTGGGACATCCGACGGGACGGCTTCTTTTGGGCAGGGTGGGTTATGCCATTGATTATGACGCGGTTTTTGAAACGGCGAAGAAAAATGGCGTTGCAATTGAACTCAACGCAAATCCTCACCGCCTGGACTTGGATTGGCGCGTTTGCCGCAAGGCAAAAGCCCAGGACGTTCGCCTATGCATTAATCCTGATGCTCATAGCGTCGAGGGTTTGAGCGACGTTCCTTATGGAGTGGGAATTGCTCGGAAGGGCTGGCTTGAAAGGCGGAATATATTGAATACGATGTCCGTTTCCGAAATGGAAAAGTTTTTAGAGGCTCGCAAAAGATGATCCCACCAACTGCTTTAAAAGAGCGCTTGATTATGAACGTAAGTGCTCTTTTATTTCTGAAAGAAATTCTGCCCCGTACAGGGCAGAGAAAGCAGGTGGTGGGATGATCGCGGAAAGTTTGGACTCAAAGAAAAAACGAGCTTTAGAAATGATCAAGCGCCTTAAGAAAAAATTTCCGGAGGCTCGAATCGAACTTCATTTTAAAAATCCAATTGAGCTTCTTGTGGCCGTCATTCTTTCGGCTCAATGTACCGATAAGCGGGTGAATATGGTAACGCCCGCTCTTTTTAAGAAATATAAGACAGCAAAGGATTATGCGAAGGCCAACCCGAAGACTTTTGAAAAAGAAATTCATTCTACCGGATTTTATCGTGCAAAAGCGAAAAGTATCATTGGATCTATGAAAGAAATCGTGAAGCGCTTCGACGGCAAAGTACCGAATCGAATGCAAGACTTGATCCCATTGCCAGGAATAGGCCGGAAAACCGCCAACGTCATTTTGGGCAATGTTTATGGAATTCCCGGTCTTGTGGTCGACACCCATATGAAGCGTGTTGCGAATCGCTTGGGCCTTACGAATCAACAGGATCCAGTTAAAATTGAATTCGAATTAAATGAAATTATCCCCAAAAAAGAATGGACCCTTTTTTCCCACTTGATTATTTGGCATGGCCGCCGCACGTGTTTTGCGCGGAAGCCCAATTGTGCGGAATGCACTATTAATGAATTGTGTCCTTCGCGCGAAGACATCAAGCAGGTGCCTGTTGGATTGAAGAAGTTAAAGGTGACAGTTTGACGATTAACGCGAAACGCATCAAAACCTTGGCTCAAGAGATAGGATTCCATGCTTGTGGAATCACGCTTCCAAAACCCGTTTATGAAGCAGAGGTTGCTTTGAACAAATGGGTCGAGCAAGGGAAACATGGCCAGATGAAATACCTTGAGAATTACGATGCTCGCAAGGATCAGTTTTGGAAGAATTTTCGTGAGGCGAAAAGTGTGATTGTTCTTGGGGTGAATTATTTTTCGAGCAATCATGACGGTACCAGTTCTGTTACGGGACAGGTTTTTTTTCGAGCCGCCGGAACAAAACCTGTCCCGGCCAGAACTGGTACCGATCCGATAGTTGGTCGGAGGGTGAGATTAAGCGGTCGCGTGGCCCGTTACGCCTGGGGCAGGGATTACCACAAGGTGATCGCAAGAAGGCTGGAGGAGTTGAAGCAAAGGATTCAGGCAGAATCAGAATGCGAAATTTATTTTGATTCGGCGGTCGATACAAAACCTCTTTTGGAACGAACGCTTGCCCAACGGGCAGGCCTTGGATTTATCGGAAAGCAGACTCAGCTTTTGTCACTTCAATTTGGGCCCTGGCTCTTTCTCGCTGAATTGATTACCGATCTGGAACTTGAACCTGATATGCCGTTTCAAGGAAGTTGCGGAACGTGTCGGTTGTGTATCGACGAATGTCCAACAAATGCCATTGAAGAAACGGGCCATATCGATGCCAGGAAATGTATTGCTTATTTGACGATTGAACATAAAACCGCGATCCCGGTTGAATTGCGGCCCAAAATCAAAAATTGGGTATTTGGCTGCGATGAGTGCCTCAATGTGTGTCCTTATACGGCGAAGCAAAAGGAGACCGATTGGGGAGAGCTGACTGCCGAATCTGGTTTCGCGAGAGATCTTGATCTTTTGAAGTTATTTGAAATAAAAAGCAATCGGGAATACCGAAGCAAATTTAGCCACAGTCCCATCTCCCGCGCCAATCGAAAACAGCTTCTCCGGAACGCCTGCGTGGTTTTAGGGAATTCAGGCTCTCGGGCTGCCCTGCCGATAGTAGAAAAGGCGCTTGACGACTCATCATTGCTTGTTCGAGAGCATGCCCAGTGGGCGATTGACGAAATTCGTCGAAAGACTGCCGAGGTCGTATTCTAAGTTATTTATTAGAAATAACTTATGAAGTCTACTAACCCTTTTCCTTATCCCGGACGTCCAATCGGGTGACATTAGGAAAAGCCCGATAAGGGATAAAGGGGGATTCAGAAAATGAATACGAATATAAAGGTTATACTTGTGATGGGTTTTATCGGTCTGGGATTTGTTCCGTATGTTTTGGCGGAGGATGCGTCTCAGACAGGTCAAGGTGTTCAAGATAGGGTTGCCCACCTGAAAACGCTTCGGAGTGAAAATCCAGCGGCGTTTCGCGAAGAGCTTCAAAAGCACCGTGAACAAACGAAAGAACGGCTTGCAAAGCTTCGCGAAGAAAATCCAGAAAAATTCAAGGAAGTAGCTGAGAAAAAGCGTCATCGCACTCGCGAACGGTTTGAGCGCTTGCATCAGGACAATCCCGAGAAATGGCGGGAGTTCATGCAGAAACATCGTGAGCGGCTTGAACAAAAGGCCGAATCCATTAAAACGAAACATCCTGAGAAATACGAACAGTTTTCGAAAAGACGCGATCATCAACTGGCGCAGCTTGCGAAAAACCATCCAAAGCGTTTCCAGGAGTTTCTTAAAAACCATCCGCATTTGAGGGAACGTTTACAGAATGTTCAGACAAGAGATGGGATGGAAGATATTCGCGATCGTTGGGAAGACAAACGGGATCGACGCGAAGATGTCAGAGATCGCAGAGAGGATATTCGAGACCATCGCGAAGATTTTCGGGATCGGAAAGAAGACCGTAGGGATCGACAAGAAGACGTTCGAGATCGGAGAGAAGATCGACTGGATCGGCTTGAAGATATTCGAGATGCCCAGCATGACGGCGGCCGCTTAGATCGTCTAGAAGATATTCGTGATCGTCAAGAAGACCGGTGGGATCGGCGTGAAGATGTGCGTGATCAGAAGGAAGATATCCGTGACCGGAGAGAGGATTTCCGTGACCGCCGGGAGGACTTTCGCGACCGGAGAGAAAATGTAGTCGATCGAAGGGAAAACTTTCGAGACAGGATGAATGTTGGAGGCACTCCACAAGGTCCTAGATCAGGTCCATTCGCTGGCGCAAAAGGAGATGGTCCTAGAAGAGATGTACATGCTGGAGGCCCGAGAGCTGGAAGAAGTCAAGTAGGAGGAAGCCCGCGAGGAGGAGGTCTGAGAGCAGGCGTGCACGGTGGTGGGCCAAGATCTGGAGGCGGTCAAGTGGGAAGAGGACCGCAGGGCGGAGGCACTCGTAGCGGGGGCCATCGTGGCGGTGGACATGGCGGCGGTCCGAGAGGACGAAGATAACCCATGGAGACAACAGCTCTTTCTGACGAAGCGCTGGTTACCAAAGCACGCCAAGGAGATCGAGACGCCTTCGGCGTGCTGGTCCATCGGTACCAGGCGCAAGCGATTTTGATTGCACAGAGCGTTCTCAGAAATTTTGAGCTTTCCAAAGATGCTTCGCAAAATGCCTTCGCGAAGGCGTATTTCGGATTGGCGCGCTTTCGAGGAGAGGCAAAGTTTAAAACGTGGTTTTTTAGGATTGTACTTAATGAAGCCAAGGACATTTATCGGAAAGAAAAAGCACGAGGTCTTTTTAAGTTTTGGTCAGGCCGCGGAACAGAGGATGAAAACGTGGAATCTGTATTAGAGTTGATTCCCGCGGGCGGTCAATCTCCTCGGGAGGCATTTGAAGCGCAGGAGGCGAAACAACATCTGGAACGCGCGATTTATGAACTTCCTGAGCGCGAACGCGAAGTCTTTATTTTGCGGTATTTGAATGGCCTTGAGCTTTCCGAAGTTGCCGATACATTGGGTATTGCAATTGGGACAGTAAAGGCTCACTTGGCACATGGCATTCAGAAGTTAAGATCAATTTTACTTGCCCCAGCCGGAGTACAGAGTCAGGCTGGGAGCCTTCAAGGAGGTGGTGCCCGTGGATAAAACAGAGTTAACGCCCGAGCTTGAAAAATTGGTAAAGGGGGTAAAGCTTAAGGAACCGCCCGAGCAGCTGATGGCAGATTATCTTTCCGGTGTTAATGCCAAGATTGATCGCGGAGCGGAAGGCGCTCACTTTGGCTTTCCACAAATCGCCATCGTTCTTGCAATCGGCTTAACGTTTGCAGGGGCGTTTTATTTGTTTCTCACGCGCCCACAAGGTGAATCTCCAGTTCAAGTTGCAGAAATCACGCAGAAGGTGGAGACAACACCACTGAGCGCTGAGCTCAGCGGTGCGGCAGCAAAAATTGAACCCTTACAACCACTTTCTCTCGAGGAAGAAATGGAAGTTTTGGAAGCCTTTGGTGAGGAGTTTCAAGGTGAAGCTAGTGATTTGTTTGGAGATGAAGAGGTGTTTGAAGAATTAGCCCAGCTTGACGAGCTTGAGCTTTCACCGACACTGTCCACGCCGACTTCGAGCGTCTAATTGAGGGGTCAGGATGTTTTTCGACCCCTCATCCTGAGCCCTCGTTTGTAGGGAAAGGAAACTTCCGAGGGCTCATTTTCTTGTGGACAGTAAATTCTTCACGCGATAATCTGTTGGCGTTTCAAGTTCCTGGGAGATATGGGAACGTTCTTTCTAAAGCTTTTCCAGGCGTTTCCGATAATTCCATCACCTGAATATGCGCCCAAGGGCGCATATTCAGGTGATGGGATAAAGACTGAAGCAGAAGAGGGCATTTTAAAAGGGAGGGACCGATGAAAAAAGTATCCGTTCTGGTAATAGCGATGTTCGTGATGGTAGCACCCTTTGCTTTTGCGAACGCGGTTTGTGACAATGTGGATTCTTCTGAATATTTGAAAGCAACCGGAGCGAAATTTGTTAGAGGCGTTGGAAATGTTGCTTTGTCTTGGGTGGAGTTATTCAGGCAGCCTAACATTAATGAAAATAAGTGGGAAGGAGTTGGTCGCGGTGTTTTACATACAGGTGTTCGAGCGGTAGCTGGTGCTGGGGAAGCGGTTACAGCGATTATTCCCGGCGTCAAGATTCCGCAGCCTGATCCACCATGTCCGACTGATTTAGTTCAAGAGAGTGAAGAACCAGCCAGTGCAGAAACCCAACCAAGCCAAGCTTGACCTAAACTCGGGAGGAGGGTTTTAATGAGAAAAGTATTTGTGTTGGTTATGGCGATGTTAATTGCTTGTGTGCCAATGAGTTTTGCCGCATGCTGGTTTTGCGAACATGCGGATTCAGAGAAGTATGTGGAAGCCGCATCAGGGAAATTGGGCCGCGGGGTTGCCAATGCTGCCTTTGGATGGGTTGAGCTTTTCAGACAACCGGCGATTAATGAAAATGCGTGGGAAGGAGTGGGTAAAGGTTTGGTCCATACCATCGGGAGAACGGGTTCGGGTATTCTCGAGGTTGCTACCTTTATCATTCCTGATGCAAAGATTCCTTTGCCTGATCCAACCTGTCCGCTTGAGATGACCGGTGCCGTAAAAGGTTCGTAAGGCAAGGCTGGTACAGCTTAAATCTGCGAGATTAGAAAGTAGTCTGAATTCGAAGGCGCTATCTTGTAAGAGATAGCGCCTTTTTTATTGATCTCATTTCCTGCCAGAGTTATTCTATTCTCGCGAGTTAAATTCAGGCCGAAGGAGCTTTTCATGATTCAGAAAGTTGTGGTTGGTTTCGTGGTTGTGGTGGTTGCGTTTTTCTTGTTGGCTGTCGGGGCCGTTTTAAGCAGTCATTTATGGTTGGGTCAAGCTCTCGCCATGGGGATCGAAAACATGACCGGTTTTCCTACCAAAATCGGTCGAACCAACCTCAGTCTTGGCGAGTCTCGGATTGGTATCAATGGCATTGAAATCAAAAACCCAAAAGGGTTTCCTGAAGGCGTTTTTGCCTCAATCCCTGAAATTTATGTGGATTTTGATCTCGATCAATTTCTTAAGAATCGTAAGTTCTATTTCCAGGAAATCCGCTTGAACATTGAAGAGGTGGCGATCATTCGGAATCAATCGGGCGAGACCAACCTTTCCCGATTAAAACCAGTTTCGAAACCTAAGGCAGAGATGGTGCAGGAACAGAGAGAAATCAAAAAGGCACCCTCGCCTAAAGCGCTTAATTTTTTCGTGGAAAAACTGGTGTTAAGCATCCGCCGCGTTCGTTACCGAGATGAATCCCGCCCATTGGTTGGAGAGCGGACGGTCGATCTGCACATGAACAACCAAGTCTTTACGGGTATTGCGAATCCGAAGGATATCGTGCGGATCATCGTTTTGCAAATTACCTACAAAGCGGCCCTTGGGAATTTAGGAGTTCCGGTAGATATGTTGAAGGGACACTTAGATGAATCGCTTGCCGTCGGTCAAAAGCTAGCTCTTCAAAGTACGCTGTTTGCACGTCAAATGGGTACGCAGACGCTTGGTGAGGGAATGCGCTTCATTGAGGGAGCTAGTGGGAAAATACCAGTTGCTAGTGGAGGAGTTGAAAAAACTGTTGATGAAGTAACCAATACGGCGAAAGGACTTCTTGGAAGTGCCACCCGTTTTTTGCAAGGTGAGAGCGATTCCCCCCAAGAGACGCAATCTTCTCCCACTTGATTCTTTGTTCGATTTTTAATCATTGTGAAACCCGCGCCAGTGGGTAGAATCATGGGTGCGGGTTTTTTTATTGCCATTGGAATTAGATTTAATGAAAAAGAGTGAAAAGAAAAATTTAGTGAGAATCGGCCTCATTCAAATGAGATCGGACCATTCGTCTGCCCTCAACTTCGCGAAAGCACTCAAGTATGTTCAGAAGGCCGCTCAGAAAGGAGCTCAGATTGTTTGTCTTGAGGAGCTTTTCAAAACGGATTACTTTCCGCAGACGAGAAACCGCAATCATTTCCGCCTTGGAGAGCCAATTCCTGGACCCACCACAGAAATTTTTTCTGCGCTCGCTCGAAAGTTTAACGTTGTACTTATCGTTCCTGTTTTTGAGAAACGTTCCGAGAAACTCTATCACAATACTGCGGTCGTCATTGACGCAGATGGCTCGATTCTCGGTCTTTACCGCAAAATGCACATTCCAAACGACCCTTGTTACTATGAAAGATTTTACTTTGCGCCAGGAGGATTTCCCCTCACCCCAACCCTCTCCCCAAAGGGGAGAGGGGAGGCCGCCGCAGGCGAGCCTCGCCAAGGGCGGGGTGAGGGGAGTGTGTATAAAACTCGATATGGTAAAATCAGCGTTTTGATTTGTTGGGATCAGTGGTTTCCAGAGGCGGCGCGCATGGCGGCTTTGTCGGGTGCGAAAATTTTATTTTACCCAACCGCAATCGGCTATCTCCGTGGCGAGAAGAAAAAGTCTCATCGTGAGGAAAAGGATGCTTGGGAGACAATACAGCGCTCACACGCGATTGCCAATGGAATGTACGTGGCGGTGGTGAATCGGGTTGGACGTGAAGGCAAACTCACTTTTTGGGGAAATTCGTTTGTTGCGGGTCCAATGGGTGAAATGATAACTCGGGCCGATGAATTGCATGAGCGCATTCTCATTGCCGACTGTGATCTGTCAAAAATCAAAAGCGTGCGTAGTACATGGCCATTTTTACGGGAGCGAAGAATCGATGCCTATCGGGGACTTACAAAAGGGATCTAAGACTTTCGGCAGGGCCCGGGGTTTAAAAGGCGAAGTCCCTTCAGCGCTTGCCTATCGAATGCCTGCGGAATGGGAACCGCACGAGGCAACGTGGCTTGCCTGGCCGCACGATCGAGAAACTTGGCTGACGGAACTTTCAGAGTTAGAGGCGATTTATGTTGAAATAATCGAATATCTCCACTTGGGCGAGAAGGTTCATATTTTGGTTCAAGATGCGAAAACTCAGGGTTCCGTTTCTCGCAAGCTTAGGGAAAGAGGGATCACAAAAAATATTTTCCTTCATCGAATTAAAACCGACAGCCCGTGGATCAGAGACTATGGTCCAATTTTTATCGTACCCGCTCACCTTAATCCTCTCCCCCTGGGAGGGGGAGAGGGGAGGGTGAGGGGGTTAAGAGGGCAGCTTGGAGTGACCAACTGGGTTTTTAATGCGTGGGGCGGAAAATACAAGCCGTTTGATCAAGACAATCTTGTTCCGATAAGGGTTGCCGGATTGTTCGCGAAGGAGGAATTTTCTACCGAAATGGTTTTGGAAGGAGGATCCATTGATGTGAACGGCCTGGGAACTTGTATGACAACGGAAGCGTGTCTTTTAAATTCCAATCGCAATCCAGGTTTTGGACGGGAGGCAATCGAAGCACGTCTTCACGATTTCTTGGGAATCAAACACATCATTTGGCTTGAAAAGGGCATTGAAGGTGATGATACGGATGGCCATGTTGACGAGATCGCCCGGTTTGTGGATTCGAAAACCGTTGTGCTTGCCACCGAAGGAAATCCTGAGGATGAAAACCGTACTTCCCTCAAGAAGAATTGGGAAATACTTTCCCGCGCCTGCGATCAAGATGGAAATAAACTGAGTGTGGTTCCTCTACCAATGCCTGAAAGGGTAGTGCGTGAGAAGATGAGACTTCCGGCAAGTTATGCGAACTTTTACGTTGCGAACCAATGCGTTTTGGTTCCCGTGTTTGGCGACGAAAACGATACAAAAGCGCTCGGAATTCTGGAAAGTTTGTTTTCAACGAGAAGAGTTGTTGGAATTTCAGCCATTCCTCTGATCTATGGCCAGGGAGGGATTCATTGTATTACTCAGCAAGAGCCTGTGCTATGAACCTACTACCTCGCAAGGCCAAGGTCATTCCCGCACGCATTAGGCGGGAATCTAGAGATCCCCGACACTTTCGGAGAAGAACGTCAAGTTCTTCCCGAACACTTTCGGAGATGAGCGTCAAGCTCATCCCGATCCGCCAAAAAACGCGGCGAGATTCGTCCGGACGGATTCCGCCGGCTTTGTGGCG
>JACQQP010000150.1 GCA_016206945.1 Candidatus Omnitrophota bacterium
CCGCGTGTGATTGAACAGACCATTCGCCAGAAATTACCTCCAGACTTTCAAACCTCAGAATTTCTGTTGGAACACGGTTTAATTGATCTCGTCGTTCCACGGAAAGATTTGAAACGTACCATTGTTCAGCTGATTTCGTATTGCACGAAAAATTGATAGGATTTAAAGATGGCCGAAGTTAAAATTAGGAATGTTTCCAAAGTGTTCGATGACGACGTCATTGCCGTCAATGACGTGAGCTTAGACATTAAAGACAAGGAGTTTGTCGTTTTGGTCGGCCCTTCTGGCTGTGGGAAGTCGACAACCCTGAGGATGGTGGCCGGCCTGGAAACAGTAACGAAAGGCGAAATTTACATCAATGGCCAAATGGTTAATGACGTGCCCGCCAAGAGCCGCGATATCGCCATGGTATTTCAAAATTATGCCCTGTACCCGCATATGAGCGTTTACGATAACCTGGCTTTTGGATTGCGCCTCCGGCACTTTCCAACTTATGAGGTGGAGCGGCGGGTTCGCGAGGCCGCGGATATCCTAGGAATTACGGACCGCTTGAAACGAAAACCGAAGGAACTTTCAGGCGGTGAGAGACAGCGGGTTGCGGTCGGACGGGCGATTGTACGAAAACCGAAAGTATTCCTTTTTGACGAGCCTCTGAGCAATTTAGATGCAAAGCTTAGAGTCCAAATGAGAATGGAGTTGAAAAAGCTTCACAAGCGGCTTCAGTCCACGATGGTTTATGTAACTCATGATCAAGTAGAGGCGTTAACCCTGGGAGACCGAATTGTGGTTATGAAAGATGGAGTGATTCAGCAAATTGCAGATCCCATCGGATTGTATGAGTCGCCCGTCAATAAATTCGTTGCAGGATTTATTGGATCCCCTCCCTCCAATTTTTTGAAGGGTAAAATTATGCCCAGGAACGGCGAGCTTTATTTTACGGATGACGGGATTCGACTCAAAGTTTTAAAACAACACTATGACAAGCTAACTCCTTACCTCAACCAAGACATTTATCTGGGGATTCGCCCCGAAGATGTGTATGACAAACTGTTCGCTCAAGATGCTTCCGAAGAATTCATTATTACAGGCACAGTGGATCTGGTTGAACCGATGGGTTCGGAGATTTATCTTTATTTTTCGGCAGGGCGTAATACGTTTATTGTCCGTGTCAATAACCAGGATACCGCTACGGCCAATCAAGATCTCCAACTTGTCTTTGACATGTCCAAAGCTCATTTTTTTGATCCCAGAACTGAAAAGGCCGTTGTCTAGTTCTTTATCAAAACCGCGTGTTATCCATTCCACCTTTTGCATGTCTTTCGCCTCGGAGGATGGCTTTTCTCTACCATGAGAGTTAACGCATGAAAGCGTTGGCCATACGCTTGTATCAAAACTGGGCAGAAAAGTTATCGCTCGTTGCGTCGTATTTAATCCTATTTCTGCTCGGCTTTTTGTGTCTTACTTTTTTAAGCCGACTCAGCATAACGTCAGGCGGTCAGCAACACGTCTTAAGTCTCGTCTTGTTTTCTTTTTTTATTCCAATTATTTTATCCTGGATAGGTTCCCGCATCATGTCGCTCGCCTTTTTTTTGCCGGCTGCGATTGCTTTTTCAATTTTGACCAGCTGGACAACTGGGTCATTGCGCTATTTGCTTTTCGTTCCGGCCTACGGACTTCTGACTTTTTTGCTTTTTTATCTGGATCAGCAGAAGAACTCAGAGGTGATTGTTCGCAAGATTGAGATCGAGAGGGCCATTAATAAGAAAAATGACGTGGAGCTCACGTTTCAAGAGGAAGGAACGACGATCAGTGTATTTTTCGAAAAATATACGAGCTATTATAACTTGAGGAATCTGGCCGCTGAATTTTCCACGACGCTTTCCTTAAAAGAGTTAAGCCAGATGATCGTTAGCAAAACGATGGAACTAATCCCGCAAGGAAACTCATGTCTTTTGTTTTTGGCTGAAGCTGCAAGCGGCAGTATCTCTTTAGTCGCATCTAAGAGCGTTGAGCTAGGCGGTGAAGGGAAGGAGAAAAGCGGCGCTGTCTTCGACTATTGGATTTTACGGAATAGGCAGTCGCTCATCGTCGTGGATACGCAGAGGGATTTTCGTTTTGACCTCAAGAAGGCGTCCGGTCTCGATGGCATAAGAAGCGTGATCGCGGCCCCCTTAATTTATGCCGGAAAGGTGGCGGGAACGCTTAGGATGAACGCGTCAAAAGCAGCTGCTTTTGCAACGGATGATCTTCGGTTGCTCGACGCGATCTCAACGCTTGCTTCCTCTGCTATTTCCAATGCCATTCTGTTTAAGAAAACGGAAGAACTTGCGATTCATGATTCCTTAACGGGTTTGTACGTACAGCGGTATTTTTTGGAGCGTTTATCGGAGGAACATCAACGCGGTCTCCTGATGAATACACCTTTGACTCTACTCATGTGCGATCTGGATCATTTTAAAGATTGTAATGACCGTTACGGACATGGGATTGGAGATTTCGTGTTAACGAAAATTTCCGAGCTCCTAACCGAAAAGGCGAGTCATGGTATTGTGGCGCGATATGGAGGAGAGGAATTTTCAATTTTGTTGCCTAAAGTTAACTTTCAGGAAGGGTGTCGACTTGCAGAATCAATTCGATCGGCTGTAGTAAATATGAATCTTACGGTACGACGTGAAATGATTCCGATGACCATTTCGATCGGTGCAGCCTCCGTTCCGAGCGATACGCGGGATGCCGAAGAATTGATCAGAATTGCCGATGAGAGGCTTTATGAGGCGAAAAGCAAAGGAAGGAATAGAGTATGGGCAGGCGAGTAGCCATTTTCTTCGTCCTTGTGTTGTTTCTTGCGCTCCATCTGAGTCATCGTGCAGGTCCTATTTATTTATTTCTTGCGATCCCTTTCCTTTTTTTATCTGCGTTCCTTTTTTTTACGCTCAATGATCGCGTTTGCGCGATTGGTGTGGTTGCATTTTCTGTAGCGGCGATTGCCTATGAATGGGTTCGAAGCAACGACGCGAGCTATTTCGTTTCTATTGGTCTTTATGCTTTTGCCTTGTGGGTTGTGCAACGTTATCGTGATGTCTGGAATCGCAAAATTGAGGGAATAGAGCTACAAAAACGGGAAATGGAAAAAGAAACAAAGACGCTAGAGGAACGGCATTTGACTCGTTTGGAAAGCCTGAAACATCTGGAAAAGCGTGTGAACGGTTTGGTTCATTTGTTTGAAATCGCACGTCATTTTAATGAATGCCTGGATTTTTCCCGTCTCATTTCAATACTGAACGTGGAAATTGTGCGAGAAGTTTCCTTTACAAGAGGAACCGTTATTCTCCTTAAGTCTGAACCCAATGCAGAAAAGGGTATCGAGCGTTGCTTTTCCTTCGGTTCCCAGCAGAGAATGGACGAAGACCTTTCGGCTCAGTTTGCCCAAGAGTGCCTGAACGTTATCGGGTCCTCAAGTCAAGTGATTAAAATTGAACCTGCCCATTCCCAGGATCGATTACGTTTTAGTTCCTACGGAACCCAATTTCCGCTTTGGCTGTTTCCTCTATTTGTCGAACATCACTTAATCGCCGTACTTGCGGTCGAAGGGGGGGACATGAATGATTTTCAGAAACTTGAAATTCTAGCCTCCCAATTAGCGCTGCAAGTCAAGAAGATACGCCTTTATGAAACGGTTAAGGAGACCTCAATCTTAGACGGTCTTACGAATGTGTTTGTTCGTCGTCATTTTTTGGAACGATTCTACGAGGAGTTAAGGCGAGCGGTCCGTTTTCGGTTTCCACTTTCGGTTTTAATGGTGGACGTTGATCATTTCAAAAGTTATAATGACGAATTTGGGCATCTTGTGGGCGACCGTGCGTTGCGTGAGGTAGCCCAAATTATTCGAGCCAATATCAGACGAGTGGATGTCATTGGGCGCTATGGCGGAGAGGAATTTCTTATTGTGGCGCCTGAAATCGAGAAGAAACAAGGTTTTGAATTGGCTGAAAGGGTTCGCTCTGCAGTGGCGCGAAAGCGTCTTCAGCTCTACGACGAGGAAATACAACTAACCGTGAGTATTGGGCTTAGCTCTTTTCCGGAAGATATGCCGGGAGGCTCTCTGCCTATTGAAGGAGTGGATTTTTCCCAGGACTTTGTTTCTCTCCTCATCGAAAAGGCCGATCAAGCTCTTTATCGAGCCAAAGAGGAAGGGCGGAATCGGGTAGTTGGTTGTTCCTGAGAAAGGGATTGGGCAAGGAGGAAAAGTTTTATGAAAATTTTTTTGGACACGGCAAATTTGAGCGAAATTCGTGAAGCCGCAAGCTGGGGTGTGTTGGACGGCATTACCACAAATCCTTCGCTCGTGAGCAAAGAAGGGCGAGATTTTAAAGAATTGATTCGTGAAATCTGTTCGATTGTTGACGGCCCTGTCAGTGCAGAAGTGGTTGCGGTAACGAAGAATGAGATCGTTGAGGAGGGGTTGGAGCTTGCTAAAATTCATCGAAATATTGTTGTGAAGGTCCCTCTCATTGTGGAAGGATTAAAGGCCGTGAAGGTATTAAGTGCGAAAGGAATCAAAGTCAATGTGACGCTTTGCTTTTCAGCGAATCAGGCTCTTTTGGCGGCCAAGGCGGGCGCTGCCTATATTAGTCCCTTCATCGGCCGTCTCGATGACATTTCGCATGATGGGATGGCTGTCGTTGGTGACATCAAAACCATTTACCAAAACTACGGTTATTCCACTCAAATTCTTACTGCGAGCATACGAAATCCGCTCCACGTTTTGGAAGCTGCGAAAATGGGTTCTCATGTCGCCACGATGCCCTTCAAGGTGCTGGAACAGATTGTGAAACACCCTTTGACCGATATGGGGCTCAAGCGTTTTCTGAGTGATTGGGATAAGTTTCTGAAGGAGAAAGAGAGTTTCTTGCCGCCGAAGGACGGATCCGCCTTACGTCTAGCGGAAAAGGCACACGGAGTCTCCTAAAATATGCGCCTTTGCCCTCCAGCGATCAAAGGTCTTCCATTTTTTATCTACTTTTGTTTCATCTTTTTTGGATGTTTTCTTTTCGCGCCACAAACGGTTGCCGAACCCCCGTCCGACGATGAGGTGGAAGCAGTCGCTGACAATTTACAGTATTTGGAAAACGAACGGAAGCTCGTCGGCACCGGCAATGTCGTTATCACGTATAGGGATATCGAATTAACTGCTGACCAAGCCGAAGTGAACGTGGAGACAAAAGAAGCGCATGCGACAGGTCATGTGGTCGTCCGTCAGCTTGGGAAAACGCTTTCTGGAAACGAAGTATTTTTCGATTTTAAGAATAATTCAGGGTCTTTTCCCGACGGCCGTTTCTTTCAATTTCCGTGGTACGGGTTCGGCAAGCAACTGGAACAAGTCAGTAAAAATAAGATTACGGCTCGCGATGTATTTATTACTTCGTGCGATTTGCCTCATCCGCATTATGACGTTAAGGCGAGCCAAACGGATATATATCCTGGAGATAAAATTGTCGCGAAGAATGTCACGTTCCGCATTTTGGAAGTCCCCGTTTTTTGGTGGCCTTACCTGATCATCCCCCTCAACCAAAATGCGCCATTCGACATAACGCCGGGGTATTCGGATGAGTATGGCGCATTTGTTTTGGCTTCAAAGGGTTTCTCGGTGAGTAAAAACGTGAGCGGACGCCTGCGTTTCGATTGGTATTCCAAGCGTGGCTTTGGCTATGGCGCTGATATCAATTATAAATTCGATCGATTAGGACTTGGGCAGGTGAAGTTATATGGCATCAATGATGAAGAAGCGCCCAATCAACGTGCCGATAATCCCTTCTCAGATAAAAGTGAGGAATATCGCGGGCGTGTGAGTTGGAGACATAAGACGCGGATTGATCCTCGCACGACACTTCATCTTCAGTGGAATGAGCTGAGCGATGAGCGTTTTCTTCAGGATTTTTTCGAGCGTGAACACCGGGAAGAAATAAATCCGAACTCATTTCTGACGATTACGCGCAGCGAAGATGACTATAGTTTGGTCACCCACGTAGAAAAGCGCGCGAACCGTTTCCAAACCGTGGCTGAAAAATTACCCGAAGTTGTTTTTACCTGGTTCAGAAAACCTCTTTTCGGAACCAATTTTTATTACACCCACGAGGACGGTTTTGTCAATTTTAACCAGACCAAAGCTTTTTCTCCCGATGGGCCGAACACGGTGCAGTTCTATACAGATCAAGAGCTTTCGTATCCGTTGCGCTTTTTTCGGTTTTATAATTTTGTCCCGTTCGCGAATTTTCGGGACGATTTCTTTTCTAAAAGTCGCGAAAAAGAAGATGGAACGAACCGTTTTGTGGGCGGTGGCGGTTTCGATGCCAGCACGCGTTTTTATAACCGGTGGGATTACAGCGGCAAATTTTTAGGGATCGAGATCAATCAACTGAGACACGTTTTCGAACCGATCATCCAATATAATTCAATTCGCGTTGCAAGTGTTCATCCGGCCAAGCTCGTCGTAACAGGGCGCGGCGACCAATTGGATCACCAAGATATTCTTACCCTTGGCGTTGAGAACCGAATTCAGACGAAACGCAGAGTTGGTGGTGCGGAGTCAGCGCGGCGTGTGGATCTCGTCAGTTTTAACGCCTTTTTGGACTACTCCTTTGGGCCCGGATCTGAGCTTTTGCGGACGCGAGCAAACAAATTTACGGATGCTCGTTTGCAAACTATTCTGAGGCCGTATGATTGGTTTGCGCTTCGCAACGATACGGTTTATGACCTTTTGGATCATCAGGTCTTCACGAACAATCTCGATTTGGCGTTTGATCCCGGGCGCCTTCATCTTACATTGAGTCACCGCTACACAAATGATCGGCCTAAAGACGGTCGAATTGTCGATAATTTGGTTGTCGAACGACCACACTTATCCCTAGATGATGCAGCGTCGAGTAATCAGATTACGGTGGATGCGGTTTACGATTTAAATAAACGTTGGGACATTGGCGGTTATGTTCGCTGGAAAATCGACGACAACTTGTTGGAAGAATGGGAAATTCGCGCCCAAAGGGATCTTCACGATTGGTTGCTTGATTTTGGTTTCAACGTTCGAAACTCTGATCGCACAGACGCCGAAAAGGAATTAAACAAGGAAGTTTTTGTTCAACTTCGCCTGAAAGCGCTTCCTGAAATAGAACTCAAGACGGGACACCGCGCTTCCTTTGCCGAATCGCGCATTGGCCGAACCGTCGCTGGTTCCAATGAAGCTCCGCCTCCGCCTTCTTTTTTGGTTTCTCCTGATGCACAGTACGCTTCTCTTTCTACCACATAACGGTACCAGTTCCGTTACGGGACAGGTTTTTATTAGAGAGTTGCGAACAAAACCTGTCCCGGCCGGAACTGGTACCGCCTATTGAGGTCAATCCACAGTGAAAATTGGAATCATTGGGTCTGGACACGTTGGTCTGGTCACCGGCGCATGTTTCGCGGACTTGGGCAATGAAGTGATTTGTATGGACCACGACATAGCTAAAATCAAACTTCTCAAACGAGGGAAAGCCTTATTTTATGAACCTGGACTACGGGAACTCGTTCAAAAAAATATGTCAAAGGGAAGGATCCATTTTACGACAAGTATTTCGGACACCGTGCGATTTGCCAAAGTCATTTTCCTGTGTGTGGGAACTCCTCCGAAGGCGAACGGTGAGGCCGATCTCGCAGCCATTCAACGTGTGGCTGAGGCCATTGGCCGGAACTTGAACGGATATCGTCTCATTGTTGAGAAAAGCACGGTCCCCGTTGAAACGGGGTCTCGCATCTACAAAATGATAGCCGAGAATTGTGCCAGGAAAATCTCCTTTGACATTGCTTCCAATGCGGAATTTTTAAGAGAAGGTTCTGCAGTTAAGGATTTTTATAGTCCCGATCGGATCGTTATTGGTGTAGAGAGCGCCAAAGCAAAGAGCTTGCTTTTGCAAATTTACAAGCCGTTTAAGGTTCCGATCTTGATTACAGATGTTAAGAGCGCGGAATTGATCAAGCATGCTGCGAATTCATTTCTCGCCATGAAGATCTCGTATATTAATTTGATGAGCCAAATTTGCGAAAAGGTGGGCGCTAATGTTGAAAAAGTAGCGGAAGGAATGGGAGGCGATCATCGGATTGGGAAAGCGTTCCTCAACGCTGGAATCGGATTTGGAGGTTCTTGTTTTCCTAAGGATTTGTCGGCGTTCATCGCCATTACGGAGCGGTTACAGATTCCCTCTGATTTGTTGAAAGTGGTGGTAGCCATTAATGAGTCTCAACAGAAATATTTCCTAATGAAAGCGGAACAAGGGTTGGAAAAAATAAAGGGCAAAAAGATCGCACTTCTAGGGCTTTCGTTTAAGCCCGATACAGACGATTTGCGTAACGCTCCCGCCATGGACATTGCAGAAGAGTTGAAGGCGAAAGGGGCTCGATTGATCGCGTATGATCCTTGCGCCATGCCCGCCGCCAAAAAACTATTGAAGGGAATGCAGTTTGCTGAAAATGCTTATGAGGCTTGTCGTGATGCGGATGCGTGTTTTATCTTAACGGAATGGCGTGAATTTCGCGAGTTGGATTTAAAGCGTTTAAAGAAATTGTTGAAGCATCCTATCGTAATTGATGGACGGAATATCTATGATCCCGAACTGATGAAGAAAAATGGTTTGCGTTATTATTCGATCGGTAGGCGAGAAGTGTGAAGACGGGTCAAAAGATCTTAAAACCTCCTTTGATTGAAGGGGTTGTGGTAAAGCAGTTAAAGGCGATCCCAGACGGACGAGGCAAGCTGATGGAAATCCTTCGTTCGGATGATGAAATTTTTGAGCGATTTGGGCAAGCCTATGTCACGGTTTGTAAGCCGCGCGTTGTCAAGGGCTGGCATTACCACAAAGCTCAGGTGGATCATTTTGTTTGCCTTCAAGGGAAGGCCAAAGTTGTTTTGTACGATCCCCGTGCACATTCGAAAACGTATCAAGCCATCAATGAATTTGCGATCGGATGGGAAAATCCGTTGCTGATTAAGATTCCAACATTGGTTTATCATGGGTTCACGGCTTTAGGAAATCAAGAGGCAATGATTTTGAACATTCCTACCGAAGTCTACCACCATTCAAAACCCGACGAGTTTCGCGCGGATCCTTTTGCAAGGGAAATCCCTTATGATTGGGGAGATGTGGATCGGAATGTGAGCCGCTGATGAAGGGAATTGTACTGGCAGGAGGATTAGGAACTCGTCTTTCGCCGCTGACGGGGGTGACGAACAAACATTTGCTGCCCGTTTATAACAAGCCGATGATCTATTATCC
>JACQQP010000151.1 GCA_016206945.1 Candidatus Omnitrophota bacterium
GATGAAGGAATAGCTTAGGTGACGCGAAGAACCTCTGATTCGGTAGTGATGCCGGCATTCACCTTTGCGAGTCCATCGTCCCTCAATGCAAGCATACCCTTTTTGATGGCAGCTTCACGGAGTTCCGAGGTGGGAACGCGCTTGGCAAGGAGCGCTTTAAGTTCAGGATCCAACAGGAGAAATTCATGAACGGCGCTGCGGCCAAAAAAACCTGTGCCGTTACAGGCCTCGCATCCGGCGCCCATAAATTCCTTATTTTGCTTTACCTTGCATTTCTCACAGATTAATCGGACCAGCCTTTGCGCAATGACGCACTCGAGGCTGGAACTGAGCAAATAAGGGGGAATGCCCAAATCGATGAGCCGCGCAACGGCACTTGGAGCGTCATTTGTGTGTAAGGTAGAAAAAACCAGATGGCCTGTCATGGACGAACGAACTGCAATTTCAGCCGTTTCCAGATCGCGGATCTCACCGACCATCATGACATTCGGATCATGGCGCAACATGTGCCGAAGCCCGCGCGCAAAAGTAAGGTTGATTTTCGGCTGCACCTGCATTTGAATCATTCCTTCAAGCTGATATTCAATCGGATCTTCCACGGTAATGATTTTCCGGCCGACGCTGTTGAGCTCGCTCAAACAAGCGTAGAGGGTCGTCGTCTTACCACTTCCCGTAGGTCCCGTCAGGAGGACAATCCCGGACGGTTTCTTGAGAACCGTCCGAAGTTCCTTCAGGTGATTTTCGCTGAGACCGATACGATCCAACTGAAGCAAATGGGTTGGCGAAAGCAAACGGATCACGAGGGATTCCCCGTAAGGCGTGGGAAGCAGAGAGATTCTCAAATCGAGTTCTTCATTCTGAATCCGAATCTTAATCCTGCCGTCTTGAGGAAGCCTATGTTCTGACAGGTCGAGGTTCGCCATAATCTTGATTCGGGAGATGATGTTTGGATGAAAGCGTTTTAGTTTTTCAGGAACTGAAGTCTCTTCCAAAATGCCGTCAATCCGGTACCGCACCCTGAGACGATTGGGAAACGGTTCCATATGAATATCACTTGCTCTTTTCTTCTGTGCGTCCACGAGAAGTTGATTCACAAGTTCCCGGATTGAAGCTTCGCCGATGGCCGCTTCCATCTCCTCGACGTGCGTTTCATGAGGAGACAACTCAGCGGCAGCGGACGGCCGGCTCAGCTGATCTACGATCGAAGCTCCAATGCCGTAATGTTTCTGAATGGCTTCGTCAATCTTGGATCGCTCGGCCAAAACCACTTGAATCTCCGAACCTAAGATGGCGCTTAATTCCTGAAGCTCATTAAATTCAGGCGGCGCATTCATGGCCAATAGGAGCTTATTATGTTCCCATTTAATCGGAAACGCATGATAGTATCGGGAAATCTTTGACGGCACACGTTCTATCAGATTCTTAGGGACAGACAGCTTGGCAGGATCCACAAGAGGCAGTTCAAATTGATCCGCTAAAACATCAAGAAGTTTCGCCTCCGATATATATCCGAAGCGAATCAAAATCTCGCCCAGGAACTCGTTGGTATCTTTTTGAACATCAAGCGCATGGTCCAACTGTTCTAAAGTAACGAAATCCCTCTTCAGAAGTTCCTCGCCTATGATATAGGTTTTCTTTTTCCGTATCATGGTGTCACATTTGGGCGAGCGTCATCTGGGCCCGCAACACATCTGAGTCTTCCTGAACGAGCGAAAGCGAAAACTCTTTAATATAGACCAAATGGTTATCCGTCGCAATTCGATAAAAAAAATCCAAAAGATCAGCCATCTTGCCTTCCACCACCAAAAATAAACGATTTCCTTCGGCTTTTTTCCCCTCTCGTTCCGGTCTCAGCTCCTCAAGCGAAAGATTCGCTTCACCCACTGCCTTTTGCGTCACCTGGATCCATACGTTTGGCTGAAAGGGTTTTGCTTGAGGCAGTTTTCCACTTTCAATGATGCGGGCATAAGCGCTCGAATGCGCATCCTTAAAACGCAATAGATCCAGATTGTCCTGATATTGCCTCCGTGAATCATCGAGCGCGAGTTTTAAATCCTCCTGCCAACGAATGAGCCCGACGCCCAAGATGAGGAAGATCCCTGTCGTGATCCACAGAAAACGAGTTTTAGGCGCGGGGGATTTCATTTTTTAAAGATCCTTCTATTGAAAACCGATACAGCGGGACGCCCTGTTCGTCACGTTCGGCCAAGACCGTCTGAAGGGACAGCCGTTTAAAAAGGGGGTTCTGCTCAAGCGAAGAAACAAACTGATCCACCTGCGATTGATCAGGCGCGATCCCGCGTATGGCAAGCTTTGCTTGCGCTTCCTGATACTGGAGCTCTCTTAAGAAAACACGCTCAGGAATGGCTCGGCGAAGCGCTTCCAGTAAAAGAATGGGTGTCGATTTCTTTTCATAGAAACTTTGAATGACAAGTGCTTTCTGGCGAATTTCCTTCACTTCCTTAACGGATTGGCCCGAGCGCTCAGCTTGGAATTTGTACCAGGCCATGGTTCCTAAAATCAAAGTGACCGGTATAAGACCCAATAAAAAAATAGAAGTGGCAAACCATACAATCGAAGAAGCCAATCTCGTGCGTCTCCCTGCGACCATTCGCTTGTGACGGACCTCTCTAAACTCGGGAAGAGAAAAATCAAAGATCTTATCGGTCCGATACAAACGAACGGCCTGAACGGCCAAGGGGGGAAGAAAAATGCCGGGATCCTGGCTCGTGGGAATCCGTTCCACTTGAACCGCAGGATCTGGGATGAGCGCCTCTGCTCCTTGAGGGACACGGCCAAGGAGGAACGCCGTTTGGGGTTTCCTTTGCCATTCTCTTTGAAACAAAGCGAATGAGGCGCCAATCGCCTCGGTCGTCATGGTTCTATCGCCAAGCTCTGCTCGCGCCCAATTGCTTTGAATCAGCGTATGACCGTCAAAAAAAAGAAGCTCCACCTGGTGATCAAACCAATGAATCAGCACAGCGGAACCTAAGGCGCGCCGAGCGGGTACAATCTCGGTTTGATAATACCACCTGAGCAGGTCCGTCGAGAGCAGGGTTTGATCAGGCACAATACCAGAAGATTCAAGTTTCGCCATGTGTTCCGCGATCACCGGTTTTGAAACGCCATAGAGAAGAACTTCGCCTGATCCCGATGGCTTGGTTTCTTGAACCCGATAGTGGAGGACTGCATCCTCAGAAAGATAAGGAACTTCCTGGTGAATTCGATCGGTCAATGTGCCTTCCATCTCTTCGCGCGATACATTCGGAAGAGAAAAAACTTTTACGACCGCGACGCTTCGAAGCAACACATGAATCCAAATCGGCGAACGGACGCGATAAGATTCCAAGCGGCTTCGAAAACTTTTCAGCTCAACTTCCGAAAGACCTTCCCTGCCCTTTGTGAGCACTTCTTTTCCTAAAAGCTTGAGCCGGCCTTTTTTTTCTTCTAAAAAGATGATTTCAAGTTCGTCCCCTTTAAAGGCGCTGATCCCGAAAATACGAGCTCTCCCGGAAAACCAATTCGCGAAGCGCATTAAGAAAGACCCTCCTGCCAAAAAAGGATTTCGAGCGGCACAGCTACTATTTGCCCAGGGGATTTGGCGAGTTCAGTTCCGCGCGGCGACACGAGCACTTGCCGAAAAGTACGCGGCCCCAAAACAACGTCTAAAGTAAACGACTCCTTTCGAGGAAGACGCGATTTGACATGAACTAAAAAAAATTGTGAATCCACGGTGACGAAACTAAGAAATTGAGTTAACAAAAAGATCTCGGTTGGCGAGTTGGAAAGCCCGAGTTTCCGAAGGAAGGGCTCCATCGCCAAATCTTCTTGCCAAAACACTTGTTTTTCATCTCTCAATTTCATAATTTTTTCATAAAGGTCCCTCTTTGTAAAGTCTCCTCCCGTAAGGCTCGAGATGAGCGCTTCCAATATATAGGGATGGACCGTATTTAAATTGACTCGCACCTGAGGTGAAAGGGTAAGACCATAAACGGCGGTGACAAAGGGTTTCAAAAGTTCCACATCCTCTGGCGTAATATGCTGGATTAAACGAAGCTCTTCGACCGTTTCAAAGGGGGCGCGCTTATGCTTAAATCCTAAAGTGGGTCCTCCTTGAGAACCAGTTTGTCCCCGCCAAGCGAGAATGCTTGCCGCCAACTTCTTGGGTTCAGTTTTGAGGGGAATGCCGTGCTTCTTAAGCGTCTCAAAGAATTGAATCAGAAAGGGCTCTTGCGCTTTGTTCAAATCGATTTTACTTTCTGCATCGCTAATTTCTAGGTGGAATCGTTTCGAAGAATCCATTTCCGTAAATTGACTGGGCGTGCCATACCAACTATCCTCCAAAAAATCGACGCGTGGTTGATCGTCCGAATCAATGAAAAAACGCGCGAGATTCACGGCAGAAAGAAAATCATAGCCCATCTCAAAACGCCTCAGCTCATACC
>JACQQP010000154.1 GCA_016206945.1 Candidatus Omnitrophota bacterium
CAGGACCAGCTGCTCGATGGTGAAGACAGAAGTTTGAGTTGGAATCGCCCACAGGAAAATATTTTGATCTATTTCGCCGTCAGAAATGCCAGACGAGGCGGCCGTAGGAGCGGACAAGCGTCCCGTTGGCGGAACAGGGCTCGTTGACACAGAGGGAAATTGCCTTGGAGGGACTGGTGAAATTCCGCCCGCCGTTGGTTGCGCTACAAATTGGCTTTCCTCGATTTGAATTTCCAACTGATTTGTTTGATAAAGCTTATCGTCGATTCTGATTTCAATGGGTTGCACCACGAAACGCCCAGCCGATCTCGGAATAAGAACATAATTAAATTCGGTCATGGATTCAGAGCGCCCATTCACAAAACTAAAACGAGAAGAACGCCCGGAATAAAATATTTCAAATTGCTCGAGTGAGGGAAGGTGCGGCGCTTGAAGCGAACCTCTGGCTCCTGTCACCTTGACGTTCAGATGAATTTCCTCGTTCACTCGCGCGGTGTGTTTGTCCACGGTAGCTGACAACTGAGGCTCATCCGCATCCAGGACGGGAGAATAAGAAAATACGCCTGAGGCGAGAACCGCAACTAAAAACAATTTTTTCATGCTCTTCCTAAGTTATTTAATGCAAACAGGTTATACAAACTTATAAGTTCAGGTTCTGGAGTAGTTGAAAAACAAATGAAAATTCTAATGGAATCACTAACACAAGTCAATGAATAGCAGAGGGTAACGCCTAACGAGAAGGAAATAACATCACAGATACTCGAAAATCCAATTCCGAGCTCGGGCAATGGCACGGCTCACCCAGCCCGGCCGATCGCTATAAGCAAATCTGTCTTCGCTCAACTTGCTTGTGAAATCGAGGCCTCCGAGAATGCCGGAATAGGTAGGGTCGTTCAGCAATGCTTCCGGACCCGAAAGCTCTTGCACGACGCCAATGCGGGCTGTGGGAGAAATGGATTCTCTTACCACGTCTAAAAAACCTTCGAGCCGAGATCCGCCTCCCGTAAAAACGACATGCGTGGTCGGTGAATAACGTTCTTGAAGGGCTACTATTTCTCGGCGTATTTCCGTAAAAAATGTATTCAGTCCCGAATTCATTTGCGCTTCAAACTCCGAACGTTTAATCGGATACCTTTTGTGGCCATTGGTATCTGGAACGGGAATTAATTCATCTTGGAATTCAAATTTTGGACTTGCTGACCCAAATGTTTCCTTAAGCCGCTGGGCATTGAGATGATCCACGTTCAGATTTTTTGCGATCGCTTCGGTAATACAATCTGCGCCGATCGGAATGGAACGGGTCTCGACCAAGATCCCGTTCTTATAACAAGCGAAATGGCTCACTTGACCGCCAATCATGGCCAAGATCACGCCTGCATGCTTTTCCTGAGGGTCCAATATGCGATGCGCTGCCGATATCACACTCGGGATGATTTCTGTCACCTCGAGATCACAACGTTCAAAAACCTTCAATAAATTACTATACACCAAAAAATCTAAGGCCAACAAATGAAGCGTGACGCCGAGACGGGTTGCCTCCAAACCCAATGGATTTTGGACCCCAACCAAATCATTGACCAGAAATCCTTGAGGAACAGCCTGAACGATTACTTCCTGTAACGGAATGGTTGCCACACTTCTCGTCTGGGCAATTGCTTGACGGACATCTTTTAGGGTGATTGAATGAGGATGAGATTGAAAATAGACAGAACTTTGAAACGTGTAATTCTTGAGGCATGCATTTGAAACCACGAGTCGGCAAGGTAATACAGAATGTCCCTCATGCCCGATCACATCATGAACCACCTCAGATAACGTGTGGCTCGCATGGGTGAGATCCTTAACCATCCCGCGATCAAAGCCGAAAGCAAGCCGCGCGCTCAAAGCAGAAACTTCAAACCGATCGTCGGTTTTCACATCGGCTTTCAAAAAAGCAACCTTGGTGGTCCCGATATAGGCAACGTAAACGCTACGTTCCGTTTTTCCCAATTTCCTGACTCCTAACAATAAATATAAATATCCTGCAACCGCTCATTCAGATTATGGCAAATCCGATTTTCTCTTTATAATAAGATTCTGATAGCGCAAATCGATGTAGGTCATATGGCTTCTTTCTTTGGAAGCTAAAAGGGAACGCAAAACCAATCTCGTACCATCAGAAACTGAAAATTCTCTTCCCATTTTCAATTCCAATCCGTCTCTTAGGATCAAACTAATATTTCCCAATTGATCCAGGGCGAGTTTCGAAATCGCCTCCCCCTTGAACAGAGGATCGACCTTCAAAACTGCCAAAAGTTTGGAGACGCCGTAAAAATGTTCGTTTTGATAAAGCGTCCCCGCAGAATAATCTTTTCTTTTAGAGCTAAAATCTTCCAGAACCAACAGTTCAGGCCTCGGTAATGCTTCACTTGAAAGAACCAATTGATCGTCCGAAACAAGGTAGTAGAGCCCTCCCTCATGCACCTGAACCTGCACGAATGGCAGACGCGGCGTCAGGAAAATATTGAGCTCTCTCGGAATATTCCGCATGACTTCAGCCCGCTTTACTTTTGGATTCCGTTCCAAACTCCGCGAAATTTGTTTTAAGTCAATCTCTGCCACGTTTTTACCGCGTGTTTCATTCTGCAAAAATTCGTATTCCGACAGATTCAGAATCCCCGAAGGAAAAACCGTAATTTGCACGATCTGAAAATAGGGATCTGCATGTACCATCTGGCGGACACTGAAGAAAATGAGGCAAAGAACACCCAAGGACATCGTGAAGGGAAGCGATTGAGTAATCAACCGCAACAAACCACCCTTCCATCTGCGGAAGAGTTTGCCATGCCAACTTCGTGGCCTATGCTTTGCCATTGTTATCCTTTAAGCGTTGGGATCGCACAAGAGCTCGTTCAAGCAAGCTCAAGCACAAATGCGTAAAATCCAAACCTGCCTCTTGAGCTGCCTTGGGAAGCAAGCTCGTATCCGTAAAACCAGGGATTGAATTTGCTTCCAAGACCAAGGGTTTCCCCTCGTCATCCATCTTGAAATCTACCCGTGATAGATCGCGAAGCCCCAAAATTTTGTGCACTTTCCTGGCGAGAAACTGTAAGCGCATGGCTAATTTCTTGGGGATAGGCGCAGGAATTAAATACTCGGTGAGCCCCTTGGTATATTTCGCCTTATAATCATAAAATTTACGCTTGGGCCTTAATTCAATTACGGGAAGTGCCTTCCTTCCCAAAATACCAACCGTAAATTCGCGCCCTCCAATTTTCTTTTCAATCAATAGGCGGGGATACGTTTTAAAACTCGATTGAATCCTCTTGCCTGCTCCCCCCTTTGTCTCCACAAAAAAAATACCGATGCTGGATCCTTCATTGACAGGTTTGATCACATAAGGCGGGCGCCATTTGCCTATCACTTTCTTCCAATTGGTCCGCGTCATCACATCAAAGGGCGGTGTTGGAATGTTAAAACGTTGGAACAGACGCTTCGCGCGCCCTTTGTCAAACGCCAATGCGCTTGCCCTTACACCAGAACCGACATAGGGAATTCTTTTTCGATTCAAAATTCTTTGAACCGTCCCATCTTCGCCCCCCGCGCCGTGGAGCGCTAAAAAAGCAAAATCGAGCGGATTTCGTTTAAGTGTGGCTCGAAAACCGTTTGCCGTATCGATTTTGACGACATCGAGCCCTGCATTTTTTAGGGCCTGATAGACCGCTTGTCCCGAACGAAGTGAGACAGGCCGCTCATGAGAACGACCGCCCAGAAAAACGCCTATCTTACCAAAGGAACGATGATCGTAGTTTTTGATTGCTTCCATCGTATCTTTAATGAACCGCAGTGAGAAACAGTTTGACGATCATGAGCCAACGTACCTTACTTCCGGCTCCAATTGAACTCCAAATTCTTCAAATACCCTGTTTCGGGCTACCGCCATGAGTTCCAAGACGTCTTGAGCCCGCGCGTGATCCACATTCAGGAAAAAATTGGCATGGCGCTCGGAAACCATCGCCCCGCCGATTCTAAACCCCTTCATCTTCGCACGCTCCAATAGTTCGCCGCTCGTCAATGGATGGTCCTTCGGATTTTTGAAGGTAGAACCCGCGCTCGGAAAACGCAAATCCTGAACCGAATTACGGTAGGCGAAATTGGCTTTGATTTCCGCTTCGACAATTTCTCTACGCGTCGGCGTTAAGCGAAATGCCGCTTCCAGAACAAGGTGGTTTGAACCCAAACTGGATGACCGATATTCAAAGCGAATGTCTTGCTTTCTGAGCACTTTGATTTGATTGGAGTTCAAGTCCAAGATCGCGCATGATTCAAAGACATCCTTGATCTCAAAGTACCCATGTCCACGCCTCCCGAAGCCGGCGTTCATGACGATGGCACCGCCAACTGTACCAGGAATATGACAAACGAATTCCACGCCCCGGAGCCCCTCTTCCTGAGATATCATCGCAAGTCGAAACAGGCTCATCCCCCCTGAAACATGCAACAAGCCGTCAGGGTCTACGGAAAATTGATCGGGCTCAAACTGTCGCAAGGAAACCGCAAGACCCGAAAAACCATCATCGGAAATTAAAACATTAGAACCACGACCCAAGATCAGAAGCGAAACACCTTCGGCCTTCTGAAATTCTAAAACCTGAAATAATTCTTCACGCGTTCTCGGCTCAGCGAAAAAGCGCGCAGGTCCTCCGATTTTGAACGTCGAGTAAGACGTTAAGGGTACCTCAGTGCGAATAGACGTTTTCGAATCGATTCGCAAACTCATCGGCAATTTCTCCAATATCTCCCGCTCCCAAAAAGGCAATGGTTTCGTCACCCTGACGATGGGCCATTAAAAAATCGATGACCTCACTTCTCCGGATCACGTGAACATCGCGATGCCCACTCCGCTTGACCGCTTCGTAAATCCAATGGACGTCCACATGATTCACATTTTCTTCTCCCGCGCTGTAGATCTCAGTTAACAGAACGCGGTCTGCGCTGTGAAACACTTGTGAAAATTCATCGACGAGGTGAAACGTTCTTGAAAACCGATGAGGTTGAAACACCACGGTCGTTCTCCTGCCCGGCTTACGAATCGCTTGAAGAGAAGCGCCTATTTCTGTCGGGTGGTGGGCATAATCATCAATCACAAGAAGATCCTGCCGATTCAGTTTTACCTCAAGCCTCCTTCCTGCTCCACGGAATTCAGCCAGAAACCTGAGGAATTGATCGTAACGTAACCCGAAACTCCTCAGCAACGCGATCACGCCCAGCGAATTGAGTACATTGTGAGGGCCCGGAATCCGCAAACGAACTTCTTCAATTCGCTTGCCCTTTTCGAACAAATCATACCGAGACCCAAAGCCTTCACACACCATCGTCTTGGCAGAAAAATCAGCGTCCTCCCTAAAACCATAACTCGTGCTACTGGAACCACTCTCCGACAGGACATTCTTCAAATGTGGGTCATCGAGACAATAAATGGTGCGTCCCGTTGTTTTCACCTGATCAACAAACTGGCGAAAGGTGCTCTTGATGTCAGTGATATCCCTATAAACATCCAAGTGCTCGGCATCTAGATTTGTAATCAAAGCAAAGTCGGGCGTAAAACAAAGCTGGCTTCGGTCACTTTCATCAACCTCGGCAACAAACAGGTGCGGATCGGCAATCAAAATGTTCGAACCATAGTTTAAAATTTCCCCACCCACCAAACACGTGGGTCTCAATCCCGCCTCGGTCGCCAAAAAACTGGCGCATGCCGCGCTCGTCGTCTTTCCGTGAGCCCCTGTAATCGCAAGCGAAATCACTCGGTTCATCAGAAACGACAAAACTTCTGCTCGGTGAAATATGGGAATTCCAAGGGCTTTTGTTTGTTCTAAATCGGGATTCTTTTTTGAAATAGCAGAGGAAAAAATAACCCAATCGGGACGCTCTTGGAAGGAATGGCCATGGCCGATACGGACAGAAATCCCTTCTTCTTCCAATTTACTGAGCATTCGATTTTTCTTGGCGTCGGAACCGCTCACGAGAAGGCCTCGCGAGGCGAGAAGGCGAGCCAAGGCGCTCATCCCAACGCCGCCAATTCCGACCAGAAAAACTTTCTTCCCGCGATCTACCAAACTCTCTAGTCCTGCTGGCATAGGAGCTTCCATCCTTCTTCCGCTAAGGTTTCACTTGCGTTTGGTCTCGCCAACCGCCGAACGCTCTGTTCTAATTTGCTTCTCTCTGCCCTGTCATGACGTAATTCTAAAATGAATCTCAGCAACGAGTCTGCGTCCAATTTCTCATCTTCAATCACTCGCGCTGCTCCCGCTTGAGCAAGATACTGCGCATTGATCTTTTGATGTGCATAGGCATGAGGATATGGAACTAAGATGGCGGCCCGTCCCAAAGCCGCTAACTCAAAAATCGTGCCCGCCCCCGCACGCGAAATAACCAAATCAGCGCTGCGGTAATGTTCAAAAATGTTTTTCGAGAAATGAAAGAGGTCTGCCTGAATTCCAAGCCTCTCATACCCTTGCCTCATGTGATCTAAATCGTCATTGCCAACAATATGTATTACGGCAATGCCTGCCCTTTCTTCAGCGCCAAGTGCTGTGAGGGCATCCAAAAATGCCCGATTGAGCCGTTTTGCCCCTTGCGAACCGCCGAATACGAGAACCGTGAACGGTTTGTCCGGCGGCTTCTCAAAATCAGCAGGTTCCAACGGAGTATCAAAAACGGAGCGGAGAGGAAAACCGCTGTAGAAAACCTTGCGTTGGGAAATTTGCCCCTTAACTTCAGGAAAGCTAGTGGCAATTCGCTTTGCGCAGCGTGCCAAAAATTGATTGGCGCGCCCTATCTTCGCGTTTTGCTCATGAAGCAAAATTGGAATTTTAAAGCCCGCCGCGCACAAAACACCAGGCACGGTACCGTAGCTCCCAAAGCCGACAACCAGTCGGGGTCTTAACTTCGATAGGAGCAACGCCGTCTTCCAAAAAACGATGGTGCATTTTAACAAATAAAAGAAGCCCTTTAAAGAAAATAAGTGGGGAGGGGAAGAGAGCGGAACCATATGAAGATGAAAGGCCTTATGCACGTTTCCCTGATCCACGAAAAGAGGCGTCCGACTCATTAACATATGGATGTCAACTTCTGGATGGAGCGCTTTAACCGCCTCGGCAAAACTAACGGCTGGAAAAAAATGACCTCCTGTATGGCCTGCGCAAATGAGGATTGGCGTTCGTTGATTGGCGTTCACCGATTTGATCTACGAGACGAGCGTCTATCGATGGATACCAAAATCCCTACGGAGATCATGTGAAAAATAAGGGCGGTTCCTCCATAACTCACAAAGGGAAGGGGCAATCCCTTCGTTGGAATCAGACCCACAGCCACGAGGAAATTGATCAGTGCCTCTAGGGTAATAAAAATCACAAGCGCAAACGCCAACAGGCGCAAGAACGGATCCCTACATCTTTGAGCCAGCCGATTCCCAAAAAAGAAGAAGACAACAAATAACCCTACGACAACCAAGGCGCCGATCAAACCCAACTCCTCACCGATAATCGAGAAAATAAAATCCGTATGACTTTGCGGAAGGTAGAAAAGCTTCTGAGTACTTTGACCGAGTCCGACGCCCCTTACTCCTCCCAATCCAAAAGCAATGAAAGACTGGATGATCTGAAATCCACTTCCGCGTGGATCCTTCCAAGGATCAAGATAGGCGGTAATCCGGCTCATTCGATAAGGAGCTTGCCAAATCAAAAAAGCAAACAAAACAGTGACCAAAAGAAGAACCAACACAATGTAACGAAGACGAATGCCTGAAAGGAAAAATAATATTCCCATGAGTAAAAAAAGAAAAATACAGGAACCAAGATCAGGTTGAGCAATGACGAGAATGAACATAAGCGCCAGTAGAACAAAGGGAGGCAGAAAAACAGAAAGGGAACCTGTTGTAATGGGTTGACGCTTCCTGGACAAATAATCTGCGAGGTAAATACACATGGCCAATTTTGCATACTCAACGGGCTGAAAGCTAATCAACGGCAGCCGCAGCCACCGCCTTGCCCCACCCGCCGAATGACCCAAAATAGGAAGAAAAACGGCGATCAAAAGAACGACGGCAATTCCCATTAAAAGGATGGAATGACGTTTCAAAAAATAGGGGTCAACGGTTGAACATAAAAAGAAGAGGAACGACCCCAATACCACATAAAAGAGCTGGCGCCTTAGAAAGTAAGTTGGGCTATGAAATACCTGGTCGGCATAAATGGCACTGGCACTGTAGACCATCACCACCCCTACAGCCACAAGGGTGTACATCACAAGCACAATCGCTTTTGATTCGTTCGTCACCGATTTGGGCGAACAGCGAGCCCCGCTCGCCAACTGTCCAAAATGTTCTTAAACTGCCGCCCGCGATCTTGATAGTCTTGAAACATATCGAAACTGGCACAGGCAGGTGAAAATAACACCGTTTCGCCAGGCCGACCAACCCCTCGAGCCATTCGAAGGGCTCCTTCAAGAGAGTCCGCCGAATAGATGGATACAAGATCCCCAAATGCGTTTTCAATTTCCTTCTTGGCTTCTCCAATAACGATGAGGAATCTTATTCTTTTGCGAATCAGATCGCGAAGCTCACGAAAATCGCCTCCTTTGTGCCGCCCTCCAGCAATTAAGATTGAGTTTTCGCGCACCCGTTCCAGTGCCCATCCTAATGAAGCAATCGTTGTTGACTTAGAGTCATTGATGTAATGAACGCCGTGTAATTCACCGGCCTCCTCGAAGCGATGCTCCAACCCAGAAAAGCGATCAAGTACGGAACGCGTCACTCCGGGCTCAATCTGGTAAAGTTTTGCTACTTCTTCCACAACCGCGTAATTTGGATTCCCTTGTTCACGACCATCAAAATAAATCACCTGCGATTTCAAATCCATTGCCCGCTTCCTACTTTCAGGGTCAGAAGCATTTACAAGCGAGAAATCATCATGCGTTTGATTTCTAAAAATTCGGCATTTGGTTTCGGCATAGTCGTCAAAATTTTTATGCCAGTTCAAATGATTAGGACTTAAATTGAGCAAAACTGCGATATGAGGTTTAAATTGATCAATGTGAGCCAATTGAAAAGAACTGACTTCTATGACCGCAATGGTGCCTGGCTTTAAATTTTCTAACTCGCTGATAAAAGAATTGCCAATATTACCACAGCTCACCGCCAAACGGCCGGAAGCGCGCAGAACATCACGAATCAAAGTGGTTACCGTCGTCTTTCCGTTTGTCCCAGTCACGGCGATGATATCTCCCTCGGCAACCCGATAGGCGAGTTCAATTTCACTCCAGATTGGGATGGCTGCACGCACAAGTTTCTGATAGATAGGAGCGGAGGGCGGAATTCCAGGTGAAATAATCACCAACTCGGAAGGCTCAATTTCTTCCCAGGTATGTTGGCCAAATTCCGAGGCAATCCCCTGAGTCTCTAACGTTTTCCGAGCTGGGACGAATTCTTTGCCTCCTCTTAACTCACTTACGAAGACCTCCGCACCCCGTCTTTTCAAAAAGAGGGCACTTTGAAGCCCTGATTCTTTCGCTCCAAGCACGGTAATCTTTTTGCCTTCAAAACGGATGCGTGTCATCAGCGTAATTTTAAAGTACCCAAGCCGATCAGCGCAAGAATAAACGCAACAATCCAAAGTCGAATGGTGACCTTTGACTCAGGAAGACCCTTGAGTTGAAGATGATGGTGGTAAGGCGACATCAGAAACAAGCGCCTTCCAAAAACACGAAAGGAAAAAACTTGAACGATCACTGACAAAACTTCCCAGACAAAAATACCGCCCACCACGAGCAGCACAAGCTCACTTTTAATGAAAATAGCAACGGCTCCCAAGGCGCCTCCTAAAGAAAGAGACCCGGTGTCCCCCATCATTACGGTCGCCGGATACGAGTTAAACCAAAGGAAACCGACGCTTGCTCCCACCAAGGAAGCACAAAAGACAGAAAGTTCTCCGGAACCAGCCACAAACGGAATCCCCAAGTATTTAGCGAAATTAGCATGACCTGCTAAATAGGTCAGAATGGAAAAGGCGCCAGCCGCAAAAGCAAGACACCCGACCGCAAGACCGTCAAGTCCATCCGTCAGGTTCAAGGCGTTGGAGGAACCCACCAAAACAAAGATCACGAACGGAATAAACCAAACTCCCAACATGAGAGCACTTTCCTTAAAAAACGGAACGTAAAGGAATTTTGAAAAGGCTGGGTCCCTATAAAAATAGACGCCGATAACACAACCCAAAACCAGCTGGCCTATGAGCTTCACCAAACTCGAAAGCCCCCGTGTGTTCTTTCTCTTCAGTTTCAATAGGTCATCGATAAAACCAATCATTCCGAACCAAATGACCACGATGAGCGACCAGATCAGAAACTGATTTGAAAGATTTCCCCACAAGAGATTGGCGATGAGAATAGCGCCCACAATCAAAACGCCGCCCATCGTGGGGACGCTTCCTTTAGCCGCGTATAGCGCATGAATTTTTTCTGCGTACTCACGTTGAGTCGCGTTCACCACACTGAGCCGTGTCAACCATTTGATAACGATGGGACCCAGTAGAAGACAAAGAAGGAAAGCAGTTACGCTCGCACCCACCGTGCGAAAGGTAATGTATTTAAAAATATTGAAAAAAAATGAATACTCTCTTAAGGGATAAAGCAGATAATAAAACACAACCGTTCCTTATACATAGACAGGAGCCGTTCGAAAGTGTTCTTTAAGAAACGGCCTTATCTTTTCCAGTTTCATACCATGTGAACCCTTAATCAAAAGCGCGTCTCCATCCTGCAAAATGGAAAGCAAATAGGGGTTTGCTCGCTCGGCCTTCTCGCAATAGACCACGTGTCCCTCTGGCCTTAGCGCTTTAAAAGTGTCCAGGACAAGCCGACTCAAAAGACCTACTCCGATGAGATAATCAATTCCATCACGAGCTAACATTTTGCCCAACGCTTCGTGATAGAAACGGCCCTCCCCACCCAGTTCCAACATATCCCCAACCACAACTACTTTTCGTCGTCCCCTCGCCAAATCTTGAAAGGATTCCAACGCGCACTCAAACGATTTCGGATTCGCATTGTAAGAATCATCAACGAGAAGGATATCACGCGATGCAATGTGATCCGAATGAAAACGTCCCTCAATCTTTGGAAGCGCCTGCCAAGCTTCGCCAAGAGATTCCAAATCTAAATTGAAATAACCTGCTGTCGCAATCGCGGCCAGTGCATTCATGGCATTAAACGCACCTTGGCCTCTGATTCGAAATTCCAATCGATCATTGACACGAAAATAAATCAGGCCGTCCTGTACCACTAAGCCGGAAAGAACGTAATCGCAGGATCGCTTCGTCCCAAATGTAATGAGCGAAAACTTTCGCCCTTGAAGACGTTCAACCAATTTCGGGTCATCGCCATTTGCAATGACCGTTCCCCCGTTCCGATCCAAATAATCTGCTACTTCAAGTTTTGCCTGATAAATCCCCTCCAGAGAGCCAAAACCTTCAAGATGAACTGGAAGAATGGTTGTGATCACCGCCACCGTAGGCTGCGCCATCTCTGAAAGCCTAGCAATTTCGCCCTTATGGTTCGCCCCGAGCTCAAGGACCAAACACTGATCCTCTCCGGAAAGTTTGAGAATATTAAGCGGGACCCCAACGTGATTGTTCCAATTGCGAAATCCAAGTTTCACTTTGAATACTTCAGAAAGAACGGCGCCAATACACTCTTTTGTCGTTGTCTTCCCCGCACTTCCCGTGATGGCGACGGCAGGAATCGAAAATTGAGCCCGATAAAATCGAGCCAGGCGCTGCAACGCCTTCAACGTATCCTCAACCACGATGACCGAAGACCGTCCACCGTTTTTGTATTCGACAAGCGCAGCGGCCGCTCCCCTCCTGTCAGCTTCCTTCAAAAAAGCGTGGCCGTCAAAACGTTCCCCGCGCAACGCGACAAATAACTCCCCCCTTTGAATCGTTCGGCTATCGGAGGAGACGCCGACGATCAAAGCTTTTTCGCCTCCTGCGATTAGCGTTCCACCGCAAGCTTTTGTAATTTGGCCGAGCGTGAGCATCTTAATTTCAACCAATGCCGCGCAACCTCTTGGTCGCTAAAGGGCACCCTTTCCTTATTAAATACCTGATAGTTTTCATGTCCCTTCCCAAAAATAAAAACCATATCACCCGATCGAGCTATCCCAATCGCCTTGCGAATCGCTTCTCCCCGATCAACAAGCTCCATGACTTCTGCCCTTTTCCCAACTCCTCTAATGCCTTTCTTAATGTCTTCCAGGATACGATCCGGCTCTTCGCTGCGTGGATTGTCATTTGTCAGAATGACGAAGTCAGAAAAACGACTTGTTATCTCACCCATTTGAGGACGTTTGGCGCGATCACGGTCGCCGCCACATCCAAAAACTGAGATCACGCGCCCTTTTGAAAGACCGTCGAGCGACGATAAGACGTTGAAAAGTCCATCCGGTGTGTGGGCATAGTCGACAAAGACGTGAAAGTCCTGACCTTCATCAATACGCTCCATCCGTCCCGGCACTCCAGCAAAATGGACGAGGGATGGAATCACCTCCTCAATTGGAATGCCTTCTTCGCAAACGGTACTTAAGGCAGCGAGTACATTATAAACATTGTGACGAAGCAAGAGAGGTGCCGTCGCCGAAATGCGCTCGTTCGTTCGCAAAAGATCAAAACAAATGCGATCAGAATGGAACTGAACGCCTTGAGCTAAATAGTCACGGCGTCCCTTCAATCCATAGGAAACAGTTCGATTTCTCCCTATTAATTCATCCAAAAGACGTGAGCCATAAGCGTCGTCACCATTAATGATCGCTCGCTCGGGCGGTGTGTCATTGAAAAAAAGCCGACGCTTCGCTCGGTAATAAGCCTCAAAGTCCTTGTGATAATCCAAGTGATCTTGAGTTAAATTTGTAAACACAGCGCTGGAAAACCGAATCCCTTCCGCACGGTATTGATCCAAAGCATGGGACGAGACCTCCATGACACAATAAGAGACACCCTGTTCCACCATGCGAGCGAGATGCTCATTCAAAACCTCGGGGACAGGAGTTGTATTCCCGGCGGTTCGTTTAGTTTTACCATCATCGTAAAAAATAGAACCGATGAGACCCGTCCGGCTCGCGCGACTCAGCAGGTAATGAATTAAAAAAGCGGTGGTCGTTTTTCCATTGGTTCCCGTAATACCAATACATTTTAATTTTTGCGCAGGAAAACCATAGGCCGAAGCAACCAGCCGACTTAAAACAGCACGAGCGTTTGCAACAACGAATTGCGGAAGTCCGCGGCCACGCGCAACAGGATCAAAGCGTTCTGAAACGATCGCTTTTGCTCCCCGTTGAATGGCTTCCGTAACATATTGAAGACCGTCAACATGAAGACCAGAAACGGCGACGAAAAGGTCACCTGGTTTAATCTCCCTTGAATCGGAGTGAACCTGACGAATCGGGATCGTGAAATCACCCAAACCATTCCAGGAACATGGAACGCCATCCAAAATGTGACGCAGTGTTTTCATCTCAAAAACGTGCCGTTGAGGCCTTTCTTTTATGTGTTACGGTTAAAAAAACGCAATCTTAAATCGCAGGTTACGATCTGGTTTTCCGAAAATAAAACGTAAGCGTAATACTCAGATATTTTTTCTGTACCCACGGCTCAAAATGAAAGGGTAATGGATCCAATGGGCTTGATTCCGACACAGCAGCCAAACAAGCCTCGGCAAACGGCCGAGACCCATCAAAAGAATGAATTTCTACTTCTGAGAGAGCGCCGCTCGCCATAACCCGATAACGAATGGTAGCGGCCTGAGAACCTGGACCGAGCGTGTGAATTCTCCGATACCAGTGCTGAGCGATTTTGGATCGCATTTTTTTTAAATATATTGGAAGTAAATCTTTTTTTGCCGAGCCAGGAACTTTTTCCAAATCCGAAACATATGAAATGAGGGCGTTTGGAGGTGAAGTTTGATCTTTTGGAGTCGATAAAACCGTCAAATTATTTTTGAACTTTTGAATCCTTTTATCCACTACCGTTTGAGCTTCTTGGAAGTTTTTAAGTTTTTGATCCAGGACACCGCGACTTTGAGTTTTTGGAAAGCCATCCTCCAGTGGGCTGTTTCTTAAGTCCGAGTGAGAATTCGAGATTGCTTCGTCGGCCTCTGGCCTCCTCGCAATGACGTCATTGCGAGGGAGCGAAGCGACCGAAGCAACCTCGGAGACATCCTCCGAATCTATGGAACGATGCCCTAGTTTAAGTGAAGACATAACAGGAAGGCTGGTTTGGATGGTGATCACCGGGGGACGTTCTGGCGCGATCACCTTGCTGATCATGACCGCTGCTTCTACAACCGTCACACAAAGCAAATGAATGACAACGGAAGAAACGACGGCAAACCTAAAACTCAATGTGGGCCAGGCGCTACGATCGTTCACGAATAAACCCAATACGTAAAAACTACTTCCTTTCCGGAGTCGATTGATCCAGCTGAAATTGAATCGTCTTCGACTCGATCTTTAAAAATTCAACGTCCACGACGCGTTTTGATTGAATCCAAAATTTTACTCTGGCCCGATCGATAATGGCATCCTCTTGCCCAAGCACGTTTTGAAACTCTGGGCCGAATTCAACCTCCAGATTTTCACCTTGGAGAAAAACAGAAAATTTGCCGCCTCCTATCACCCACCAAGGATAATGGATCAAAAGAGTTCCGGATCGTACCCGAAGATGATCTTGCCATTCAAGCGCGGCGGGCCTTAAAAGGATCCTGCCCGGAAGTAAAATAAAGAACGGCTTGTGGTAAACCTTAAGATTCAAACGACGTTCTATCTTCCATAGGAAAATATGTGCTAAGAACGTCGGCGTAACGACCACGAGAATTAAAACTGAAAAAAGGAGCCACTGTTTTATCCGCCGATTGGGAACCTTAAAAAATCGGGCAATGGCCGTCCCATCCATTCTAAAACGAGCAACCATACCGTAAAACAGATCGAAATAATCGAAACCATGAGCAACAGGACATAATGAAATCCGATCTTGTCCGTGGAAGGCCGTTCAATTCTGATTCCTAACTTTGCAGGCTGGGAAGCTGGATCCACAAAAATTTCTCTCCGAAACGACTCACGCAGACTTCGGCGTCGCCTTCGTAGCACGCCTCTCCACGGGCAAACGTTTTAATAGGGTGACAATTTCCGGCCGCCGAACCACCTTGAGAAAACTCTCAACAACTTTTGGATCATATTGCGTGCCCGAATTGGTCTTGATTTCTTGAACCGCTTCGTTCACCCGTCGGACCCGCCGATAGGGCCGACGAGACAGCATGGCGATAAATGAATCTACCACAGAAATAATTCGCGCGCCAATCGGAATTTCGTCTCCCTTGAGAGCGCTCGGGTATCCCTTCCCATCCCAACGCTCATGATGATGCAAGATAATAGGTGTAATCGGACGAAGCGAACTGATCTGTTGTAAAATCGCGGCGCCTCGGGAAGGATGCCGTTTCACCTGCTCAAACTCTTTTTGAGTCAACTTTTCCTTCTTATAAAGAATGCTGTTGGGTGTACCCAAGTGTCCCGCATCAATGAGATAAGTAGCACGATGCAAATTAGTCAATTCAACGCCAGAAAGCCCTAAATCACGTCCTAATTGAAATGCAATCTCGGCAAACAGAGGAAGATGAACATTATCCCCTGCAAAACTTAATTCCAAAAGCTCATTGATCGTCTTAATGCTCCCCAACGTCAACTGTTCTGTCTCTTCAAAAAGCTGAGCATTCTTAATGGCAATGACGGCCTGTTCTGACAGCGTCTTCAAAATTTCAAGGTCCGTTTTGGTAAAAGGGGTTCCCCCTAACTTATCTCTAAGCGCCACGACTCCGACGACGTCATCTTCGATAAACGGCACAGCCACGCAGTTTCGCGACAGATGAAATTCAGCCGTTTCCGCGATACGACCTTCAAGTCCGTGACCCACTTTGAGGCGTCGCTTCCGCTCCTGATTCTCGCCGAAGGAGAATTTAGGAACTAAATATTTTTTTGAAGGATCTAAAAGAGACACGACACATCTTTTCGCCTTGAGTACTTGAGCACAAAGTCGTCCCACGCGTGGTAAGAGCTGATCGAGTCCTAGTGAAGAAGCCATGACGCGGTGAACGGAATGAATCGTGGAGAGAGCAAGTGCGCGCGGATGAACCGTTTCATAGAAATTCTGTAGTTCAAAAGACTTGTACGCCAATTCCACCTCGGATTGCAGAAACCGATCAAACAACCCGAAATAACGCCCAACGTCGCGTTCCGACTTAGCAATGGCGCAAAGAATCAAAAAACCTCTCAGCTCGCCTAAATGCTTGAGCGCAAAAATAGCGCCGCTGCGGCCAAAACCGCAGTGATAAAATTTCGGCAGCGAGCTCACCTCTTCTCTTCGTTCCGCCAGCTGCTCAAAATATTTATCTAAAAAGGCACTACAGCTTGCCTGATTCGCTAGGGATTTTGCAAAAAAGGAACAATGTCCTTTCTGATCCAGGCGAATCAAGTGATGACTCCCGTTCTGGAGTACAAAAAGCCATCCCAAAGGTTTGCCGAAAAATTCCATAAACTCCCGGTATCCATCCGACCAGGAAGAACTTTCGAGCATAAACCGTTCTAAAACTGTCTTTTCTCGATGCTTCGCCATCCGTGTCCTTTACCGCTCAAATCTTATCACCACGTTTAGAGGGAGGTCAAACGCGCTCGTAGGGTGAAAAAAGCCTGTTGTACTCATCCAAAGCAAAACGGTCCGTCATGCCAGCAATATAATCACAAACAGCTCGATGAAGGCCGTCTTCCTTAACGCGCTTCAACACCTGAGGAGGTAATTGTTGAGGTCTGACCACATAAAGACGGAAGAGTTCCTGAATAAAGCGCTTTCCTTTTTCGGTCATCCGGACGACACGGTAATGATGATAAAGGTGCTCCATCAGAAATGCTTTCAGGTCCAAAACCTTTTTCTCCACGTCCTTTGAAAAACCAACAACCATTTCACTTCCAACCTGAGAAAAGTCTCGCGGCTTTTGAATTCGAAATTTTTTGATTTTCTTAGCCGTTTCAGAAACTAAATCACTCACCATCCGATTAATGAGAAGACGAATCGCTATTTTGATTTTGATCGCCGAGTTTGCCGAAAGTGCTTTTTCCTTAATATAACGGTTCACCTCCTGCCAGAGTTTAATTTTATCCAATACAGCAACCTCCAAAAGACCTGCCCTGAGACCGTCGTCTAAGTCATGCCCGTTGTACGCAATCGAGTCTGCAAAATCGACCACGCTTGCCTCAAGAGAGGGGATCCATTTCCGCGCATGTTTCTTAAGTCCCTCCCGCACCTCAAAGGTAAGATTAAGTCCTGGAAAACCTGAATAACTTTCTTCAAGTTTCTCCACAATACGCAGACACTGTCGATTGTGTTCAAAACCACCATGCTGTCTCATCAATTCTGAGAGAGCATCCTGGCCCGCATGGCCAAAGGGACCATGGCCGAGGTCGTGAGCGAGGGCAATCGCTTCTATGAGGTCTTCATTAAGACGGAGAGCGCGGCCGATTGTCCTCGCAATCTGGCTCATTTCAAGCGTATGAGTGAGCCGAGTACGATAGTGATCCCCTTCATGGTTGACAAAGACCTGAGTCTTGTATTCCAACCTTCTAAAAGCAGTTGAATGAATAATTCGGTCGCGATCGCGCTGAAAAGCAGTGCGAAAATCATGTTCCTTCTCAGAATAAAAGCGTCCTTTCGTTTCCGCACTCTTGATCGCATAAGGTGCAAGCCATTCTTGTTCTCGCCGCTCTAAAGTAACACGCGTAATCATCCCATCACCTGATTTAAAAGAACGCCTCGTTTTAAGTTAATGCGTTCTTTGATTTCTGAAAGAAATTCTCGCGTTTCAATGCCCAACCACCTGAATGAAACGCGAGAAAAGCAGG
>JACQQP010000155.1 GCA_016206945.1 Candidatus Omnitrophota bacterium
GAGAACAGAGTAAAAAAGAACGGAACCTAATCTTCTGTACTCTGTACTCCGTTCTCTGTACTCTTCTTTCAGATGGGGTCATTTTTCAAGCGCCAAGTAATATCGAACTCCTTCCTCGTCAAACCACGCACCATCGGAGTCGATCGTTGCGAGTGTTTTATTATCTAAGACAGAACCTTCTTTCATAATCTTGCCGTCGACCAGAGCTACCGCTTTTCCGCCGCGCCAAACGATCATCGTTAAGTGATGGTCACCGGGCATCCGATTATCATACGGTTTACTCCCCAGCAAAAAAGGACTTGGCGTTGGCGCTTCAACCGCTTCTTCTGCCTTCTTGGGCTGTTTTTTAACCCGGTCGCTCAGAAACGTTGAGAAGTAAATGGTCACCAATGGCTTTTTTGAAGCTTCAGAATCCAATACGAGCTCAAGCTTTTCGATACTCAAAAGAATGGCTTCCTCCTCAAGCTTCTTCAAATAAGCGATGACTCGATCATAGTCTGCGTAGAATTGCATTTCGATCTCAAGAGAATCATAAGGCTGGCCCTCAGCCGCCTTGTGTAATGTCGGTTCCAGGGAGACGAAGTCTGCTTTCAAACCTCCGAATGCGCTTGTCAGCTGTTCCAATAGAACCGCCATGTCCTTCCGAGAAGGTAGGTTGTTTTCAAGCGCCGCAATCGATTCTTGAAGCTCTGAGAATTCTTCAAATCTTTTCTTATACATTTCTTCGACCTTGGGAATTTCTTCTCGCTTGACGTCAACAAGCGAAACCTCTTCTTGAATCCTCAGTTTCTCCGCTTTCAGAGCATGCGCTTCTTTGCGAAGCGGTTTATAAAGCAGCTGATTGTAAAAGTGCAACGTCAAAATCCCCATACCGACAAAAAGCGCTATTTGCGTATTTCGACTCAGTTTGACTAGCGTCATGGAAAGCCACCAACCACTCCACACCATTATCCCGGTTGTTTGGTCAATTCAAATGTGAGTTCATAATTGATCACGGACCGATCGTCAAGTTTTCCTGCCTCTGTCCTGGCAAAGGTGGCGTTCTTGAAGTAGCGTGATTCAGTTAAGTTGTTGATAAATGTGCCCACCCCTTCATTTCCGAAAGCGCCTCCGCTTACATGGCTCTCTTCCCGACTCAAAAGAAGTTCGTCTACCCAAACCTTATTGGGTATCGCCTCATGAAATTCAGATAAGACTTCTGACCACTTAAATCGTTCCCCTTTCAATTTTAAGAGTTGAGATCGTTTGCCTCCCAAAAGGATCATGCGGTCCTGGAGGTTGTCGAGCTGGGCTTTCACCGTATCGGTAGTCTTTTTTATCGCTTCTGATGACTGCATCGTTTGATTAAAACTCTGGTTCAGTATTTTTACCTGTTTCCTTAATGCAAGCACATCGACTAAGCCCATCCCGTAATGAACCGCCAAAGCGGCGAGGACGATCATGCCGACAACGGTGGCTTGTTTTTGCAAGCCGGTTTTGACCAGCGCTCTTTTTCCAGTGGCAAATTCCGGCGGAATCAGGTTGATTCGGTTCATTTTTTTTAGACCTCCACACCTGGGACTTTGCAAAGATCCGGTTTCACGCGGGCATTCCAAAGCCGAATGGCAACACGCTCCACTCCGTGACGCGAAGCGCAATCCCGAGACTTACAGAAATGATATCGCGCGTTTCATTCAAAAATTCGCGATCGATCGTCTGTTCATCGAGAGCTATCCCTTCCCACAAATCGAGTTGGCGAACCGGCACACCCCACCTTTTTTCGATATGTTCTTTCAACGCCAAAAGCCGTGCGCCGCCGCCCATAAGAAAGACATGGTTCAGCCGCGCCCCTTCTTCGTTTGTCTCCTTGGTCAGTGCAAACTGAAAAGAGCGTTCCACCTCATCTAGCAATTTTTCGGTTTCAGCCATTAAAATTTGTGATACCTTTTCACCTTCGGGAATTGTGGCTTCGGGAATAGTGCCTTCGGGAATCGTGCCGGAAAGCACGTTGTCTTGGCTGGAGGGAGATGCTTGTTTCAGGCCATAGCGAATTTTGAGCTGTTCCGCTTTCTCAAAGTCGCAGCCAACCGTTTCTTGAACCGCTTTGGTCCATCGCTCTCCGGCAATGGGAATGATTCGGTTGAAGGTAATCCGATCCCCGATCCCAACGCTCACATTGGAAAACGCGGCTCCGATATCGAGAATGAGAACGCGATCTTTCGCGTCCCATCGCTTGATGCGCCTGAGTGCCTGCAAACAAGCGAGCGCATTCGTTTCAACGGAGAGGACTTTAAAACCAGTCGCCTGCGCTCGTTCAAACTGCCGATAGACTAATTCCCGCGGTGCCGCCACAACCAATAATTCCTGTGTGGGACTCGAAGACTCAGAACCATTGAGCGTTGTATGATCAATAAAGCTTGAATTTGGATCAATCAAATGTTTTTCAGATAATTCTCTGCGAATGATGTCCTGTACTTCTTGTTCAGAGCCGCGGGGCACCGTCAAGGAGTCCATAAAAAGGGACGGATCATTGAGTGAAATCCCTAATTTTGTCTTGGGCTTAAGACGCGAGGCAATTTTTGTTATCGCGTCTAAAGTCGCTTTTTCCAGCTCCTCTGGTTTTGCCTTGCGGTCCATGTGAATCAATTTCTCAACCTGAAGATCTTTAAGTCGAAGCCTCCGGCGTTCCTGCACCAAGAGTACAAATTTGATAGAATCACTGCCCATGTCAAGACCGCCGAATTCGTTCTGCCATCCGCTCCATATAAAGCGAATCGGGCTTATCGGGCTTAGCTTTTCTTTAGGCGCGGTCTGTTTTTTCCCGTGGTACCCTAAGAGTGAAGGGATCGTCTCGGCGCCTGGACGCTTCTTCTTTCCGAGAAGGGTGTCACCGAAAATACGCGAGACGACTTTCTTCGAGTCAATTTTCTTTGGTGACAAGGTTCACGACCTCCTCAGCGAGCCGATTGAATTCTGTCGAAGCTGCTGAATGAGGCGCATAGGAAATGATGGGTTGCTGCGCCATAGGCGCCTCGATTAACTTGACATTGGTGTTAATCACAGTCTTGAACATGCTCGATGTAAAATGTTCGCGAAGGGCTGCCAAAATTTCGGTGGATATACTGATCCGTTTGTCAAACAAACTCGGTAGGATTCCAAGAATCTCCAAATCCGGGTTAAATCGATTTTTAACCGCTTCGATCGTTCGAAACAGTTCCTTCATTCCATCCATCGCGTAATATTGAGCTTGTACCGGTATTAAAACTTTTGTTGCGTATGCAAGCGCATTTAGGGTCAGGAGATTCAAAGTCGGCGGACAATCGATGAAGACAAAATCATAGGCCTTCTGTGCGGGTGCCAAAACCCGCTTGAGCGTGATTTCTCCTCGGCTCATGTTGGCCAGTTCCAATTGCGCGCTTGACAATTGGATGGATGCCGGAAGAAGGTCTAACCTTGGAATCGCCGTTGCATGCATGACATCCCCAAACGACGTATTCGGATCGGTCAGAAGGTCATAAACCGATCTACGAAACGGCTCAAGAGAAATGCCAAACCCCAAACTTGCATGCGCCTGGGGATCCATATCGATGACCAGCACGCGATAGCCCTTTTCTGCAAGGGCGGCAGATAGGTTGACTGCGGTTGTCGTTTTGCCGCATCCGCCTTTCTGATTCATAATGGAAATCACGACAGGCCTCAGATCAGCGGGAAGCCGCGTCTGATCCTCATCCAGCTCACCGTCCCCGTGATGACCATGCGTTCGAATCCCAAACAGAAAATTTCTGATGCTGAAGGATCTTTTCCCCCTGACGGTACTCGTTGACCCTCCGTTACCTCCAAACATTGCTGCACACTCCCTTAAATCAGTTCAGGTTTGATCCCATCATCTAAGCAAACCAGTTTGCTCCTTTACCTTGCGAACCGCAGCGCGCAGGGTATAGCCCTCATCTAATAGCGTTTTGATCTTGGTAAGCAAATTAATGTGTTCCTGTGAATAACGTCGGTAGGAATAAGATCCGAATTGTTCGTAACTGGGCTTCACGATGCCCAAGTATTCCCAATAATAAAGCTGCCGTTGGGAAATCTCAACCGTCTTGGCAACGTGAGAAACGCTGTATAATCTTAAGTTTTGGTCATTCTGCTGGTCGCTTGATGCAAAAGGAGTCGTCATAAGTCTCCAATTGACAACATTGTCAAATATTTCATAAGCTTGTTTGTTACCTGATCGGCAGTGAAACCTGGAACTTTAGCTAGAAAGTTGAGGTGATA
>JACQQP010000161.1 GCA_016206945.1 Candidatus Omnitrophota bacterium
GCTTCGACTCATTTGATTTTGTGTGTTCGCTCAGCACTGTGGTGAGCGACAATTGAAATTGGCAACGGTTCGACTTCGCTCACCGTCCTGAGCTCGTCGAAGGACTGCCAATTTCAATTGAGTCGAACCACTACAGACGGCAATACATCTCGAGCGCATCCCGCCAGGGAAGAATCTCAATTTCTGAAGCAAGACGTCTCCTGGCTTTATCTTTTAGCGATGCAATAACAAGCGGCACCTTTGGAAATTTGGCCCTGAAGGATTCAAGGGCTGGACGAGATAAGGATTCATTTCCTGATTTGCACTCCATGGCAAGTACTGGCCCGCGACTGCCCATCACCAAAATATCGATCTCATAATTCCCCTCGCGCCAGAAACAAAACTCATGACTTTTCTTAAAGTAATCCCGCAAACGGACAAGCTCCCGAACCAACCAGGTTTCAAAGAGAAACCCAAGTTCTTGACTTGTGGGAGGATCGTTTAAACGGTTTTGAATCGAGCGCACAACGCCCGTGTCAAAAAAGAAAAATTTGGGCCTCGCTTTTTTTCGTTCGCTCCGGTCCCAAGGCCACAAAAATTCTCCGATGAGCGTATCTTCAAGGATGGCGAAATACTCTTTCACGGTACTCGCCGGTACCGAACATTCGCGGGAAACATTTTGAAATTCGATCACTTGACCGTTCGCCTGCGCTGCAACGTTTAAGAAACGCTGGAAGGCGCCCACATTCCGTGTCAAAGCCTCCGCTTGAATTTCCTCTTTAATGTATGTCGTATAATAGGAACGTAAAAGACCTCTCACTTCCTCCATGTTCTTTGCAAGCGCAAGCTCAGCGAATTTTGGCAACGTACCATATTGAAGAGCAAGCAATAGATCGAATTGTGGTCCAATCTCGCGCACCGTAAGCGGATGCAGCTTTAAGTCGTGCGCGCGGCCTCCCAGAAGATTGGCCCCGCCGCGTCTGAGTTTCCTTGCACTCGAACCGGTCAAGATAAACCTGAGCCCCTGCTCTTCGATCCCCTTCTGCACATAATCAAGAAGCGCTGGAACCTTTTGGATTTCATCTACGACCACGAGGTGATTTTTCGGAAATGTCCGGGTCTCCTCCCAAAAAAGAGAAGGAGACTGCCTAAAACGGAGTTCTTGTTCTGGGTCAAGAAGATCTATATAGGCAACCTTTTGAAGACCGCGAACAAGGGAAGTTTTCCCCGTCATGCGCGGCCCGAAAAGAAAGGCTGAACCCTTAATCCGTTCAGGCTGAAGTAGGCGGGTAAAATACATGGCTAGACAATAACAAAAACATGTTATTTAGTCAAGATAAATAACAGCTTTAGTTCTACGAATTTTCGGCGTCGCACAACGCAACCCTTTTTATGAGAACAAGTTGAACGTCATTGCGAGGAGCGAAGCGACGCCGCTTGAACGAGCGCCGGTCGGGCGCTTGGTCTTGCCGTACGGTCGGTACGGCGAAGCAATCTCAAGCTTGGAGATTGCTTCGCTCCCTACGGTCGCTCGCAATGACGGGCAAAAAAGTGCAGAACTCAACTAACAACTTACTATTCCCTTGTTGTATAAAAAGAGATCCAGATTTTGACTTTTTTAACGTACGCTGAAATTTGGCATCGACTTTATTTCATCGCCATGAAATATAGTCATAGGCCGAAGCGAAATTTTCAGCAGATCAAGTTTCTAAAAATTTGCTGAAGTTTCAATCTGTTTTAAAAGTTCCGGCCGTTCAACTCGTCCATCAGCCTGGCACTTCAAAGGTGATTTCAAACCATCCATATCAAATCCTGATTGCCAGCGCCACGCGCTGGCTGCCTCAGCTTCCTTAAGATGCTCTGAGTAAGCCTTGGTAAGTTGTCACCTTCTTCAAAAAAACGCAAGAAAATGGAGGCGTTACGTAGGCGCTGGATTTGGGTGAGGCGATCTTTCTTCCAAAGCACTTTTGAGGAGTTCGCTTTGCTTTTCGAAAGCCTCGCGAGGGGTGGAGGGGCTCGCCATAAGAGAAATCTCCTGGGCGAGAATACGAGTGAGATGAAGAATTAAGGTCTGTCCGCGTTTCTCTTCCCTCCGATACAAAGAATGATCCCGGTTGATATAAATGACGCCGCCTTCTTGGAAACATTCGGAGGCTTCCGGGCCAAAGCCATCAATGACGCAAGAAACTCCCGTATCGCCAAACTTCACTTTTTTGATCACCGCATTTGGTGAAAGCGAATGAACTTTCGGTTTCTTCTCTTTCTCAGGTTTCGCCCTGAGCGATGATTCGTCGCAAACGGCCGGTTTTCTTCCCTTCTTGGGTCGGATGAGACCACTTCCTCCAATGCCACCTTCTTCACCGATTGGAATCGGTCCAAAAGGAGAAAGTTCTGGATGCTTTGCCAAAGAATATTTGATTCGCTCAAGTGCGTCTTTGAGAACTCGTGAGGCTTTCCGGCCGTGAGTCTGTTCTGCCAAATGAGTCAGAACCTTTTTGATTTCACTCATCACTTTTTCCATTACTTGACAAAACACTTTGTATTCTTCCGAATCCAGAACGAATCCGGAACGATCGCTTGTAACGGGTAGAAAATCGGCGTGGATTTCGCCTCGGACGCGCGTCATCGCCCGTCCCCATGTCTCCATCCCAAAAAGCTCGCGCTTAATGGTCACTTTTTTGACTTTGACATCGATTCCCAAATCAAGCGTAGAGGCCGAAGAGGCGGGGAGAATCACCAGCTCTCCATGAATCACGCCAAAAGGAGTTCCTTCAAGAATGGGGATTTTCTGGCCCTGATAACGTTTGGGAAGAAGGGTAAAACCATTGAGAACTACTTCGAAATTGGGATCCATTAAAGGAACGCTTTCCACGAGCCGCCGTTCTACCAGAACGAGATCAAATTTTTTTAGGAGATCCGTCAAAATCACTTTGGTTCCATCTCCCCTTTCCGAATCAAGAGGAAGAACCGTCAAAGGAAGCTCCCACGACTCGGCGGAAGCTTGCCAAGCAACTTTATCAAAAATCACTCGGCCATGAAAACCGCCTCTTTGGGTATCGACCTCAAAAGTTCTCGCCGCGGTGAGGGCTGCAAATTTCCCAATACCAAATTGCCCAATCCGGTCACGCGAGAATTTCTCAGACTTATTCTTCAAAATCTTCTCTTGAGAGCCGACGTTGAAATATTGTTTAAGTCCTTCAAGATCCATTCCGGTCCCATTGTCACTGACGATGATCTTCTCGTCAGTGATCGTAACTTCGACTTGAGTCGCATCCGCATCATACGAATTATTTACCAGTTCACGGACGAGCTCGACGCTTTCGCCGTAAAGCTTTTCCCCGATGGCAACGATATGAGATTTATCGACAGTGACTTTAAGCGTACTAGAATTCACAGCTTGATGAAACTCCTCTCTCGAAATTCCATGTGACGTATTCTAGCAGAAACTTCCGCCGGAATCAGACAGGAATGAATAATTTAAGTGCCTATAAACTGCCGAAAAACTGCCGTTAAAACGTAATAGGCATCTTTCTTACCAGTGCCTTGCCTTTCAATCAATCCCATGCCGAGCCATTTCGTGATCAGATTTCTGGCCGCTCTTTCCCGGATGTGAAAGAAGGAACAAAGTTTTTTGGAGCGAAGCTGTAAATTATTTTTAAAATAGCCCAAAATCTTTCTCTCCCGAGGCCCCAGGCTTTGGAGGAGCTTAATCTCTTTGTCAGTGCGTTGAGGCGTGCCCTTTCTGACGGACGCACGCGCCTTTTCTTTAACACCTTCAAACACAATGGAAACACCTTTCACAAAGTAATCAAGCCAGTGCGTAATATCAGGATTAGGATTATCGTAATAATGGACGCCTTGGCATTTATGTAGAGCATCGTAATAACCTTTCAGATCTTCCGCGTAATATTCTTCCAAGGAATAGAAGCGTTTTAAGTCATATTTTTCACGATAAAGCGTCAATGTGGCCAAGGCTCGCGCAGTTCTGCCATTGCCATCCATAAACGGATGAATCGTAACAAATTGATAATGGGCTATACCTGCTTTCAAAACCGGGTGAATTTCATGCTGCGCATTTAACCAAGCAGTAAACGATTTCATGAGCGGCCCGACATCTTTTGCTTCAGGAGGAAAATAAGCCGGCTTTCGTGTTTTAGAGTTATAAATTGCATTTTGGGCTTCGCGATATCCTCCACGCAGTTTGCCTTTGAGAATTCCCTTTTGGATGGCTCCGTGCATGTATTTAATATCTTTCTCGGTGACGGCTTTTTTCGCTTTCGAAACTTGATGAATCCACTCCAGACAGTCGTAATAATTAGTCACCTCACGTTTGTCGATCTCGCGGGCAACGACCTCCTCCCCAGCAAGAAGCTTCTTCGCTTGTCGTAAAGTCAGACGGTTACCCTCGATTTTCGTGGAGTAATGGCTCGTCTTGACGGAGGCTTCTTTCCGGAATGCCTGTTCAAGACTGAGGGGTATGTCCAGCTCTTCGACAATGTCCTTCGCTGCTTCTATTTTGCCGAGAAGCTTTATGGTAGCTGGGGTGACC
>JACQQP010000147.1 GCA_016206945.1 Candidatus Omnitrophota bacterium
ACCTTAATTTAATGTAACCCTGACGCGCCTTGAGCGAAACATGACCAAGGCGCTAAGGGTGACCCCTCGGGAACAGATTAAAAAAACTCCCCGAGGGGTTATCTATATCTGTTTTATAAAACGGGTGGAAACGATGGCGATTCGGTGTCCGCGATGCGGGAAAGAACATGATGCGGCAAAGCTTGAGGAAGGGAAACTCAAGTGTCGGTGCGGTTTTTCACTGGATCTATCGCTGATTGAGACAGCAGAAGATTTTTTGCGTTATTGTGAGGGAACGGAGGAGCAGAAGAAAGCCCGAGAAATTCAGCGGGATGCGCAAGTGATTTGCCAAATGATTCTGGATGAGGGACGACAGGCGGTCGACATTGAAATCGCAAAGGCAAGGCTGGAAGAAAAGGTAAGGAAGTTTTTTCCTGATAAAATTGAAACCTACCGCATGATTTACGAATCCCGCTTCAACCGTCTTTGGAATCAATTTCGGGCGGAATAATGCGCCTTAAAAATTGATGGAAATAAGGGATTTTAAGCATTAAACTATGTCCTTGCTTGCAGGTCTTGTTAGAAGAAAGAGCCTCTAGGAGGGGAAAAGATGGAGGAACAAATTACGGCAGCGCAAAAGTTGATTAATACTCTTATCGAATTTTTTGTCAATTACAGCTTCCAGGTTTTCGGTGCCCTCGTCGTTCTGATTGTAGGCTTTTTGCTTGCTAAATGGATCGGCGGGCTTGTACTGGCCTTGTGCACGAAGCGAAAGTTAGACATTACCCTTTCCAAGTTTCTTTCAAGCATCGTAGGAATTGTGGTGATCGGCTTTGCCGCCATTATTGCGCTTGGTAAATTTGGAATTACCATTACGCCTTTTGTGGCTGCCATTGGCGCCGTTGCTTTTGGAGCTGTTTATGCGATCCAAGGTCCGCTTTCGAATTATGCCGCGGGGATTTCTATTATTTTGGGAAGGCCCTTTGTCGTAGGGGACACGATCACGATCGTCGGCGTGAGTGGTGTGGTTCAAGAAGTGAAGCTCGCGTGTACGATTTTAATGAACGAAGATGGCGTGAGAATTACCATTCCCAATAAGCACATCGTCGGTGAGACCCTTCAGAATTCGAAGGCCAATAGTGTGGTTGAAGGGGTCATCGGGATCAGCTACGGTAGCGATCCTGACCGTGCGATTGACGTGGTCCGCGAGACTTTGAGGCAATTTAATGAAGTGGTTCAAAGCCCAAGCCCTCAAGTTGGAATCCAACAGTTCGCGGATTCATCCGTCAATATTGCGTACCGTTATTGGGTCCCGACGATTAAGTACTTTCATACTTCTATGGCGGTGAATCTTGCGGTTTACCGCGCCTTTCGGACCGCTAACATCGAAATCCCATTTCCTCAGCGGGATGTCCATCTTATTTCGCAGCCAACGAACGTATCGAGCTGAACCCACCAGATCTCTTTCCGAGATCCTTTATTGCTTGATAGTTAGTGTTTCAGTTTTGTACAGTGGGTGCGCATCCATTTTTGGGTGGGACATTCATGCGCCCGGGATTCTTTCGGAAGACTTCTCCAAAAAAGTGAAACCCATCCCAGAGCGGGTCGCTCTTTATCTTCCGCCTGAGCTGTTGGCTTATGTATCGCATGATCGCGGCGGCCGCACCGCCGATCCGCAAACTTATCATGTGGGCGAAGCTTTGGGTCCGATGTTGGTGGAAGGTTTTCAAGCTGGTTTTGAAGAATTTATCCTGTTGGAGACGGAACCTACTTCAGCGATCCTGAAACGATATGGAATTCCATATCTGGTTACTGTACGAATCAAAAATTTCAAAAACCGTGTTACATGGGGCGGACATGCCATCACGGTAGCAACCGAGGCACTCGTATTTGATTCCGATCTTAAATGGTTGGGTCGGTTTGAATCGAGCGGCGCGAGTGACGCCGAAAAAGTCTTTGCGAAAAAAGGCGGTCCTCAAGTCAACTTGAACGCGGCTCTTGAGAATAACGTGCTTGCGATCGTTGAGTACCTTCAGGATTCGATGAGGCGGGGAACGTGGACGGAAATTCAAAAAGAAACAGGAGCAGCATGAAGAAATTATTTAGTGCGCTGCTCCAGTTTCACCAGATAAAATTCCTTCCCCCCTTGTGGGGGAAGGTGAGGATGGGGGGTAAAAATATCGAGTTATCACCCCCACCTTTCCGCCACACAAATTGGCGGATCCGCCTCTGGCGGAATTCCTCCCCCATCAAAGGGGGAGGAAATAACTGGAGCAAGGCATTATTTATCTTTTTGTCCCTTTACTCATTTTTTATTTCTCAGAATACCGTTTTATATGGTTCTGAGGTATTTCAAGATACGGATACTCAAGTCGTTGTGCGCGAGCATCCCAAAACAGGAAAGCCCTATGTCAGTATCATTTCTCATAGTGCGCTTTCTCAGGTAGATCCGTTTGAACGACTTAAAGGGAAGATGTCGAGACCTGACTATCGAATGCTTGATCCGAAGGTGAAATCAGGTGAAATTCCTTATGAAGGACCTTATTCGAGCTCGACTAAAATTTATGTCTTCGCTGCGACGCTTGCGACGCTTGGAACGGTTGGCGGAGCCGTTGGCCTTGCCACAGTTCCTGCGGCCGCGACAGGCGCAGCCGCGTCTGGAGGAGGGGCCTATCTTGCGGGAGGGGCTGCGGTTGCGGGCGGTGCGGCAGGCGCCGCCGCTTTAGCCACGCGTTCTGATTCTAGGCAGGATGATTTTATACAAACCTCAAAGTCTGAATCGATCGAAAAACTTAACAACGGGAAGTAAGAAGTAATAAGATCGTCGTTGCGCGCAGCGAAGCTAAAGTTTTGAAAAACTGAAAAACTGAAAAAAACTCTGAAAACTGAAAACTGACTTATATCTTTTCTGCACTTATGCCTTCAAATAAACAGGCCACGAGCCTCACCGTTAAAGGCGCCGCTTCCGATTACGCGGCACTCAAGTCCCGTGTCGAAATCTTGATTCGAAAAGGCCGCGAGCGCGCCAAAACTGCTGTCGAAGGCGAGAAAGTCCGCACCGCTTGGGAAGTCGGCCGAGAAATTGAAACTGATATCCTCAAGCACGAAGGCCGCGCCGCCTACGGCGATCGGGTGATCAGGCGTCTTGCCGCCGACCTTGGGTTCAGCGCCCGGGAACTTCACTATATGGTTGAATTGGCGCGGGCTTATGCAATTGTGCCGACGTCGGCACAATTGACATGGGGGCATTACCGGGAGCTCTTAGCGGTCAACGACGCTGCCACACGAAAACAACTTACGGATCAGGCGATTGAGTCCCATTGGTCGGTCCGGGAATTAAGATCCGAAATCCGAAAATTGACGGGCGGGCCAAAGAGGCATTCCCGAAAGGAAATCTCCTTCCGTTTCCTTCCAAAGCGCGGCGTCTTAAACAC